>CALLVY010000123.1 GCA_938015925.1 uncultured Saprospiraceae bacterium | reverse complement strand
CATAAAACTCTTCCACCTCTTTGGGCAGAGAAGTACTGGTGATCTGAAACTTCGTCAGTTCCAATCCAAAAGGATCGAGATCTTGTTGGATGATTGGGGCAATTTTTTCGCCCATTTCGGTATAATTAGACACCATGTCTAAAACAGAAATTTCTGCTTCCGCCAAAGCTTCGGCAAACCTTGGCGCTACAATGTCTCTCATCGCGGCTTCTACATCGGTACTCCTAACGATCTTTTTGGTTCCGGCAAATTCGGTAAAGAATTGCTTGGCGTTTTTGATTTTGATGTGGTAGGTTCCAAAAGCTTTGACCCGTACTTGTTTGAATTGCGGATCGCGCAAGATTACCGGATTGGGTGTTCCCCATTTTAGATTGGTAAAAGTACGTGTACTTAGGAAGTAGACATCGCAAAGGAAAGGAGAATTAAACCCTGTTTTCCAATTTCTTAAAGAAGTCAACAAAGGCATATTATCGGTGAGCAATTCGTAGCGTCCCGGTAAAAATTCATCGGCGAAGGTCCCTTCATCGAGGAATAAAGCTTCTTGAGATTCCCGAACGGTCAAGTTTGCCCCGTATTTGATATTGGCATCTCGATCTGGAAATTTTTGCATGATAATGTCCTGGTCTGTTTCCTGCCAGTCAATTACCTCGATCATTTCACCGCGAATAAAGTCAAATAAACCCATGTTTTGTCTTTTTGATTTAGTTATTGAAATGTAGAAGATTATCGGATGCCTCTATGTTTTAAAGTCATCTGCTGCAACTTCTCAAAGTTAAGGTAAAAAAATACCATTTTTCTATGAGTTCCCTGGTTTTTTCGATGAATATCCTTTTGGACAAGTAGAATTTTCATTTTCAGGAAAAACGAGCAAATTCAGTCTTCTATCTATTTAGACGAATATTTTTTCTATCCGTTACGAATTGGGAAGAAAATGTTTTATTGAACTTGTTATAAATCTCTTACTGGTGCCTAAAACAGTCTTTCAGCTTCACTTTTCCCCGCAGCTAATGCGGGGCAGGCTCTTTTTTATCGCCCCATAGCGCAGCTATGCGGCTCAAAAAAAGCCTCAATTGAAACTAAAAGCCAAATCGACGCAAGAGATTCATAAGGAACGAACTAATTTTTATACACTCACCAGACATTTTAAAACAACTTCATTAAAAATAATAATGGATCCTTATAAAAAATTCGGAATAGATCAAAAAGAGCACAAGAGAGAAAATAGATACCGTTTTCATATGCAGGTGATGAGTATTTCTTCCAAGAAGTATAAGCTTCGCCCAGGCTCGTTATTTTATTTCGATTTAATTCCTCAAAAAACGTCTACAAAGGCGGCCCAGAAACCCGATTCATATCATAGGCCAAACCAAAGTATTGACCGCCATTAAAATCAAATTCATCAATGATTTCCCAGCCCAATTTTTGGGTATGCGCTTTGGTAGATCGGTCATTCACCTGATTGATAAAGGTGATGCTAATGGAATAATCGGAAAGCCAGGTGGAACGCATTTCTTCGAATAATTTTTGAAAAAGTCCTTGCCCTCGGTATTCCAAAGCGATACATACGGGGCCGTATTGAAAACTATTATTCGTAGTGATGGATTGGCCATTGAAAGACAATTCGGGGAGCCTGCTGGCCATAAAGGGAAAGATCGCCCATTGGAAAAAATATTCCCAGGTACCTGCGAAAATATAAGCGATGATTTCGTCCTTATCTTCTGCTACAAAAAGACCTTTTGCAGTGATGATGGTTTCCAATTGTGGGATGGTAAAAGGAGTGGTGACAAAGCCTGCTTTTCGTTCTTCTTCGGAAAGATTGGCAAATAGGTTTTTCTCTTGGAGGGCGAGTACGCCGGGGATATCGGAGAGGCTACCTTTTCGGGTTTTCATATTTGGATTTTTGGGAGCTTCGTTATACACAAAAGTTTTTCTATCTTCCTAAAGCTGCTCCTTCTTTTACAGGTTGTTCAAGGTATACAGATTGATACCTACCCGATAAAGATGAACAAAAAAATTAATCAGAAAAATGCCAAGGCCTCCTTTTAGAATTGCCATTGGCCAAGAACCACCATAGAATCTTTTGGTGCTGATGGAATAATAAATCCAAGATAGGAATATTACAGGAACTATATTCCAATATTGTTCAAAGTCGAGATAAGGTCGCACAAATTTTAATAGCGCAAACCAAATCACGAGCAGCCCTAAAAGAAAAGAGAAAAAGTGAATGGCAAAAATGATGTGTTTTCCATAAGCCATTTTTGATCGCCAATTTAAAAGCTGACCAATCAATGCAATTATCGGTACCAAAAGAATAACCAAGCCTTTGGCCAATTCAGAAGATTTGGCATCGTACATAATGGCAATTTCCTCATGTGTGAGATTTTGTTTTTCTGCAATATCGCGAACGTAATTCAACACCTGAATGCCATCATACCATTCTGAAAAAAACCATTTGGCAGGCGTTCTAAAAATATCAATATCCGATAAAAAGATAAAGAAGAAAACGTTGGCAAGTACAAATAATTGGAAGGGTTTCATATACGGAACGCGGATGCCTTCCACGAAGGCCATCGAAAGTTTGCCAGGGTAAAAAAACAAAAGCTTGATGCTCCGCAGCAGCTTAGAATCAAGATTGGTAATCGCTCCAACAGCCTGACCGACAATACTCCTCATCGAAAAATCTTTCTCTTCAATGATTTTTTCACCACATAAATTGCAGTAATTCCCAAAGAATTGATTTTGGCAAGATTTGCATTTGGAAAAAGTGGTCATCGTTTTTTTTGGATCACAAAATAAGTGGCAGGAGTAAAATAAGGGAAAGCCATTAATAAACCACTACCCTAGCCTATTTTTTTTAAGTGCCTAATTTTTTAGCTGGAGAGCAGGCTATTTTTATCGCGACCAAATCTTCTTTATCCCCTGAATGGTCAAATACAACATCGCGAGTAAGACGAATAACAACAATAGCCAGCAATACAATCGTCAGCAAAATATTGACTATTCCTTTTTTATTCATTTTCCCAAATTTTCTGAATACTCAAATAGGCCAAAAAAGCCAAAACTAAAACCACTAAAATCGCCACGATCCCAAAAAAGGTATCTCCCAATAAAAACATGGAATAGAATAGTACCACCACAATGACCATTGCAAAAAACGCCAATGCAAAAATGGTCGCGACTACTTTTCCTAACAAATTTCCTTTCCTCATTTTGCATGCAATTGAAATTATCAATGAAGTATTTTTGGGGAGCGCTTAGCAAATCCATCGGAAGAGAATGCGATAAATAAAGCTACGCTAAAAGAGCAATCCCGAACTTTGGGTATTCCAAAATCCGGGATCACTTTTTTTATTTAAGCGCCATTCCCAATCAGCCAATTGGCCAAAAAGCAATCGCCTTTTTTATTTATCCACCGATTGGTTTTCTGCAAAGAATTTTTCGGTCTTTGCGTTTTCTAATTTATTTAAGAATTTATCTGCTTCGTGCTTGTCTCGTACCACTTTGGCTAAGGTCAAACAGGAAGTCAAACTAAAGAGATAAGCCATGACCAAGAAGCCAGTGATCGCAGGATCTGCTTTTAGATAATAAAGACCTACAATCATTCCGACGAA
>CALLVY010000122.1 GCA_938015925.1 uncultured Saprospiraceae bacterium | reverse complement strand
TCTCATTACTATCAAAGTTATTGGCGCACCTTCCAAATGTCCGATCATCTGCCGCTATGGGTAGAATTGGAAATTGATTTTAGCGATGAGTATTTGGCCAATGCGCAGGAGGAGTTGGAGAATGATGTGTTTGTGGATCCGGTGGTGGATTAGGAGCACGTTAAATTAGTAGGGAAATATCGTATAGTTTGGCGCTGATTTTATGGAACAATTGTAAAAAAAATCAGCGCCATGCTTCAAGACATTTTCAATATTTAGAATCCAGTTTTTACAAAAGAACTCAAGCGAATGCGCTGATGCTCATCTGCTAAAATTAAAAAATAAGTTCCCGGAGGCAATTCATTGACCGAAAGGTTGATCGCATTCATTCCAGCAGAAATACTTAGGTTCTCTTTTTGTTCTAATTTCCCCCAACTGCTATAAACTTCCAAAACAAAATCTCCTTGGAGACCACTTTCTATCTGCAAGTTGAGCTGATCCGTGGTGGGGTTGGGAGAAAGACTGTGAAGGGTTGGCCTAAGGAGAGCATTATTTGGGGTAGTGTTAGCATCAACTCTTAAAGTGGGATCAGAAGCTGGGCAATAGTTGATGATGTCTTCAACGCTGCTGCAGAAAGCGGGGTTGTCAATAATGTATATTGTTCCTACTGCATCCGGTGTGCTGATAAGATCTCGGATAGCACAACAATCAGATAACACCGCATTATTTCTGATTCCAACGCCGTTTCCAACTGAACTAAGATTCTCCAATCCATGAAGACTTTCTAATTTCGGGTTCCCTGAAATAGTAAGATAAAATGCAATGGAGGAGAGGTTATAGAAACCAGAAATAGACTCTAAGGAAGTATTGTCGACTATAATCAGGTAGTTTTCAATGTGATTTAGACTATTAAATCCAGTTATACTTTCAAGTAAGGGGTTACCGTATATTAGTAATTGGTAAGAAAGGCTGGAAACTTTATTTAAACCTGAAATGGTTTTAAGGTTTGCATTATTTTGAAATTGAATATTAGTTACTTGTGGTAAACTATTTAAACCACTCATCTCTTGCAAACCATTGTTATGCCCTATATACATGGTATTCTCAATATACTCTAGATTTTCAATACCAGATAAATCCGTAAGAGCATCACAGTTTCTAATTACAAAGTTACCTTCCACCCTAGTTAAATCTGATAAACCCCTTATCTCAACAAGTGAAGAATTATCGCCTATTTGGAAGGAACCTTTTACTTCTTTTAAACCAGTCAATGGTTTTAAATCATGGACAGATCCTGTTATATAAATATAACCATCATAAACAACACAAGGCCCAAAGGCATCCATCTCCTCCTGAGTACTAATGGTTATATCTCCCTGACAACTTACAGCACTATGTGCTGTGATCATAAGCGGAAGAACACCCGTATTATTATTTTCAATAAGCTCAGGGATCACATTTTCACTATCCGTTTTGAATATTAAAAAGTAATTCCCCGCAGCTTGTCCTAAAGGAAAATCGACCTGTAAAATCAAATCCGTCAAAGCACCTTGAGGGGTACCATTGGTGATTAGCTGGCCAATAGCTAGGTCATTACTACTCCAGTAATTATCAGTAGAGAGGTAAGCCGTCGTAAAGAAATCCATTGGATTGGTGGTGGTTCCTTCATTGATTAGCGTAAAATTATAATAGTGGATCTCTCCAGCTTCGGCAATGTCTGGTCCAGATAAATCTTCGATCACTAAGTCCGGAAGCAGGGGAGGAATAATCACCTCATTTAAAACTAAGAGTGCTTCGTCATCTTCTGTTACGGTACATAGGGGAATCGTATTCAGGCAATTATTATTGTTGGGTGTAGAATCGAGATCATCTTCTGCTTGTGCGATCACTTGAGCAAACACCGTAGTCGGATCATCGCTAAGGGCAAAAAGGTTTACCGTTAAAATCGCGGATTGTCCAGCTTGCAGTTTAGGGATATTCCACACGCCGCTTGGGAAAGCATTAAAAAATCCTAAGCTAGTATTACTCCCTACAAAAGAATAGCCATCTGGAATTGGAAAATCAATGATGATTTTAGAAGCGTCCACATTACTGGTATTGGTGGCGACCAAAGTAAGTTCGGTGTTGGTATTAATAGGTGGATCAATTGGATTCGCCGACAAATCTAATTCCAAGTCGACTGTTACTAGGTTGCCATTACCATTGTTATTCCCACAGTTATTTAATATTTCAGCAACAGCATTGCAAAAGGAAATATTATTTTCCAAAAGGATATTTGCACCGATTCCATTATTATTTAATAAGTCATAAATGCCACAGCAATTACCTAATCTTGGGTTGTCTGTAATGCTCAGATTATTAGCAATTGATTCGAGAAATTTTAGGCCTTCCAGGTTTTCTAGGCTTGCATTATTGGAGATAAAAAGGTCGAGACCAATTTGTTCTAATTGACTCAGTCCATCTATGTTTTCCAAAAGTCGATTATTATCTATTACCAATTGTTGGGCGATATTCCGGAGAGAAATAAGGCCATTGATATTTTGTAGGCTATTGTTGGAACGGAGTATTAAATCACCGGCATGCCTAAGTTGCTCAAGCCCAGTTAAGTTTTGTAGATTTGGATTGAGTGCTATTTCAAAAGAACCGCCCACACTTGCTAAATTAGCTAGAGGGGAAAGACTATTGATTTGGTCTAGGCTTCGTAGATAGAAGGTTTCACTTACTTTTTTTAGGCTGGAAAGACCACTAATATCGTTTAAGTTAGTAGCATCTTCAATAATCAGATTACCTTTGAGCTCTGCCAGATTAGCAAAGGTATTCAGGTTTTGGATATCGGAGCCACTAATACTGATTGTTCCTTCAAAGACGGTACCCGGTACAAAGGCATCTACTTCTGCCTGAGTCGTTAGTATCACATTGTTAAGGATAGCGGTAGGAGTAGAGAAAACTTTAATAGCCCCCAGCGAGCAATTCATTAAAGAAAATGCGATCAAAAAGACCAAAGAATGAAATTTGGGAATTTGTTTAGTTTTAAAAAGGGGATAGCTCATGTTTGTTGTTTAGTTTTAGAAGTAGTCTAATAGCTTAATTTTGATAGGCTAGACCTATCAATGTTTAAAAGAAACGCTTTGTCAGTGATTGGGAGCGTAAATTTACGAACTAAAAGAATAAGGTTTGTACATTGTTGTACTTATTATATGTTAAATTTCCTTCTAGTTCCTTAGAGTAATTAAAAATGTACAATGTCGAAAGCCAAGAAAAAACACCCCGCCATCAAAACCCAATTGCATCCGCGCAATAAACACCGCCAACGCTACGATTTTGATCGATTGATCAAAGCCAGTCCGGCACTAACGGAATTTGTCAAACCCAACAAATACGGAGACCTTTCCATAGATTTCTTTAATCCCGCAGCGGTTAAAGCGCTCAACAAAGCTCTTTTGCAAGCGCATTATCAAATTGAATATTGGGATATTCCGCCTCATTTTCTCTGTCCTCCAATTCCTGGACGAGCGGATCACATCCATTATTTGGCCGATTTATTGGCCGAGAGTAATGGAGGAAAAATCCCTACGGGGGAAACTATTCGTGGCTTGGATATTGGGATGGGCGCTAATGCGATCTATCCAATTTTGGGGCATCAGGAATATGGTTGGTCTTTTGTGGGGAGTGAAATTGATAAACTGGCGACGCTGTCTGCGGAAAAAATCGTGGCCGGAAATCCAACTTTAAAAGATAAGGTGGAAGTGCGCATGCAACAGAATCCCCGAAATATTTTTGATGGTATCTTTGGCAAAGATGAGGTCTTTGATTTTACCATTTGCAATCCTCCTTTTTACGAATCAGAGCAAGCCGTGCGGCAGGAGCATCTGCGGAAAATGAAAAATTTAAAGAAGAATAGAATAACGAAAGCGGCACCCAATTTTGGTGGAAAGAATAGAGAACTCTGGTGCGATGGTGGGGAAAAGCAATTTGTGGGGGATATGATTCGCCGGAGTAAATTATTTAGTGGAACTTGTTTTTGGTTTACGGCTTTGGTGTCCAGAGCTGCTCACTTGGATGCGCTTTATAAAATGTTGGCAAACGAAAAACCGACGGAGGTAAAAACGATTTCTATGGCTCAAGGCAATAAAACGAGCCAGATTTTGGCCTGGACTTTTTTGAGTCCTAAGCAACAGAAGATCTGGGCGGAAGCTCGCTGGCGATAAGGCTAGGGAAAGTGGGGCTAAAATCAATGTTCAAAAAGACAAATGTTTTCAATAAAGGAAGCATCTTAAAACAGATACAATATTTGACGAAAAGAAGAAGTTAGCTAAAGAGTATCCTTATAAAGCACGAACTATGAAAATTAAATACCATAAATTCATGATTGGATTACTCCTTTTGGCAGTTTTTATTATTTGCCTTCTAACAATCACTGATTATTGGGACAATGGAAGCTCTCTCTTTGATTATGAGCATTTTTCAATGCGTTCTTTCTTTCCCATCTTGATCTTTCTCATTCCTCTTTATGAACTTTACCATTCTATCCAAATAAGTTTTAATACCAATGGAATTAAGGCAATAGGAAAAGAGGAAATACCCTATGAACAGATTGTTAGTGTGAAAAAATCCAAGGGGCCGACCAAGTTGATTATTGTTACGCGGAAAAATAAATTTACCCTTTACAATAGTGCGGTAAAAAACTTGGAGGCCTTAGGTGATTTTTTGGAGAAAGAAAAAGGAGTGAAAGTCATCCCGTTCAAACCTTGGGCTATTTGGGAAATAGTAGCAATTGCCATATTTGTTTTTTTTACTTTCGCAATGATTTTTGATAAATATGGAGACTTACTCAAACCCATTTTAACATTGGCCAAAGTGGAGGTGTTAGAACTAGAAGGCACTTTGGAAAAACCAGTTAGCATTTGGAAAGTTGACGAAGACAATGATAAGTTTTATATAAATTGGAGAGGAAATATCGTTTTAAACGAATATCCAAGTTATCAATTTAGCTACGTTGGTTCTCGTTATATGAAAGAGGAGAATTTTAACTTGGGAAAAGACAAAATGAATTTAGCTGCCGGGAGCAAAGTAAGCATCAAAATCAGAAAAAAAGACTTAGAACACATCAAGGCAATGGAGCCCGAACGGGCCTTCTTTGGAATTTCCTATTTCAACAAAAGGGAGAAAAAATATTATGGCTTAAAATACGAAGGACAGGTTCTAACACAGAAAATACATATAAAATAACCTTAAATTGTTTACCCATAGCTCCGGCAAGTCAAGGAAAAAAATGATATATTGTAGCTTCATTTAAAGCATAATTATTTCTCCTACCTAAAGGTCAAAACCCAATTGTTTGGATGTTTTAAGATCTTAGAGAAGAAAACAGCAATAATCCTGTCGACGACTTATGAGTAAAATATATTTTAGCCTATCCTTTTTATTCCTCTTCTTAATAGCCAATACTGATCTGTTTGGCCAGCAAATCCGTTTCAATGAAGTCGTTTCTTCCAACGCGCTTCACTTCGACGAAGATGGAGATGCACCCGATTGGATAGAATTGCACCACATCGGAGCCGACGTACAATCCCTACAAGATTGGACCTTGACAGACAAAAAAGACAAACCCGACAAATGGGCTTTTCCCGATCTGGAAATGGCGCCCGATGATTATTTGTTGATCTGGGCCTCCGGCAAAGACCGACAAGGACAGCGAACAACCCGAACCCTCATCAACCAAGGCGACCTCTTCAAATATACCTTACCCACGGCCTCCACCAGCCCAGACTGGCGAGACCTTGACTTTGATGACACTGCCTGGAACGAAGCCGACACTGGTTTTGGCTATGGCGACAACGATGACGCCACCCTTGTTCCGAGCGGCACTCGCTCTATCTTTCTCCGCAAAGAATTTGAAATCACAGAAATCGCCGAAGTGGAA
>CALLVY010000121.1 GCA_938015925.1 uncultured Saprospiraceae bacterium | reverse complement strand
TTGGAATAGATCCGAGCTGCATAGGAACAGAAAACGGAAAAGAGCGCCAGGCAATCTTCATTTTTAACATGGACCGGAGAAATTCGGGACAACTTCAGTCTTCGCTCAAAAAAGATACCTCCTTTAAAAACTTCCGGCAGGCTATCTTCATTGATATTGATTGCTAAAGTCATGTGTCGGTTATGTTCATGCCAAACCAAATCTGAGATAGAAGACAAAACCTTTTTATTGGATTCCTTCTTGTCGGCCTTCTGTAATTTTTTTCTGTTTCTCTCAATCTTCGCATCAATATCTTTTCGAGCCTTCCAATGAGAAATAGGACTAGCTTTGATCAGCAAAATATTCTTCTCGTGATCTCGATCTTTTTTTATGGTATGGAGCAAATCCAGGTACTCTTTTTTATTAAACATCCACTCCCCTGTTTCCGCAATTAAAAGTAAGTGGGTCCACTCTTCCTTGATTATTTCTTTAGTACTCTGATTCAATTCATAATAGGTATTCAAAGGCTGTGGGTCTTTAAACAACCACTCCGAATGCGGATCAATACCAGGCAATACCTCTACCTCTGGTCCTTTCAAAATTGCTTCCAGATGTATTTTCCAAAAATCACGAGCCAGCATTTCTTTATCCACAATAATCTTCTTTTTCTTCCGATCAAAATAAGGCACATGTACCTGATTCCCGGCGATAAACAAACCAATCTCATTGAATTTCTCCAATAGCTCATCAGTCGAAAACTTGGAATAAAAAGTTTCTTTTAAATCTGCTGCTTGTTTAATTTCACAAGCGTCTATGATTCTTTTAAAGTAGGTATCGTGATTCGGCATTTTTTTAAAGTGCTGAAAATAACGATGGATTCTTGGGTTATTCGATAGAGAGTAGAAATTGTACATGCCTCTGGTCTTCACCAAATAAAGATAGAATTCTACATAAAACCGATGATAAGGAGTGTGTCGATGAAGGGGGTCATAACGAAGCACTTTACTCGTGTCCTCCAAGCCATAATCCGGGCCAAAAATTTGTGCCAAAATCAAATGCCGGGAAAGAGGAACATAAGGGATTCCGTTTTCAATAAAATCTCTTTCTAATGCATCGCATAAAGCCCAGATCGACTGGTCGATTCCCAGCGAATAATTTTCTGAAAGTTCCTGGTTGGCGATGTATCGAACTTTAATGTCTTTCTCTTTAATTTTGTTGAGGGTATCAATTGATTCTGCGCTCCATTTAAAGACGGATAAAGAAGCAATATTTTCGCTTCTTGCTTCGATCCAATTTACAAAATCAACATCCTGAAAACCATATCCCATACTGATAAAATCTACTTGTCTTTGATCCTCAGGAGTTTCTTCATCAAAATAAACACTATCGAGCATTCCTATTATTTCACCGGACATTACAGAGGTCGCTTCTTCTGTAAACTTCAAAGAATCCAATGAACTGACGGAGCCGTGAAGTTTAAAAAGACAAGGTTTCATCTTGATGTCATCTGAGATAATTTGCTTGTCAGAAATGATCCGTATAAAATTTTCTTCTTCCAATTCATTGATCAAGGCGGTGTCTAATGCTTCATCAAAATTAAACGTAATAATACCGTCAATGATCCGGTGTTTTAACATGTGCGAAATCAACTCATATCCCAATTGTGGGGGGTAACCTATGTTGTATTTATCATTTGATTCGCTACCGTATTCTTCTTTTAGCAATTTCCTAATATCCGTTTCCAAAAACTGAAGCCTTCCTGCAATACTCGAAATATCCTCTATCGTAACCGGGCTATCGCGAGCCAAATAGATCTTCAGGAAAGCATCCCAAAGAGCATCGCCAGAAAGGTGCTTGGGCAAAAGTCCGATTTTTGCACTCAGTTTGTTCCAGACTTCTTTGATGAACAATTCTTTCTCCTTAAAAGCATTGCAGGCCGTTTCCAAAATAATTCTTTTCATTCCAACCCAAGATTGAAATCCTGACCAGGAAGATGCTCCTGCCCCCAGAACAAGCACAACCTTTCCGGTTTTATTTAAATAATTATTGTACAACAGCTTAAGCAAAAAATCAAAATTTTCACCAGACTGAACTGTTGCCTGAGTTTTCTTTAGTACTGTCATTTTATATAGTTTTTAAGTTGTTAGGCTAAATTGTATGAGAAGCGTATCGAAGAAATTCCTCCAATAAATAAGTCGTCGCTCGGGCCATCAGACAAAGGACCTGCAATAGACCGTTTAGTAGAACAGGAACCTTATCGGGGTCCAGCAGCAATGCTGCAATAAAGAGGACTATCCAAATAAACACCAGCCCTTTTATCACAAACTTTACAAAGGCAATGCAGGCATTCCAATACAGGAAGAAGAGATAGTACGCGATTGCTGCGAAAAACAAACAGAATAGAATGATTGTAAGCTTCATCGTTTTCGAGTTTTGGGTAAAAGAATAGCTGCAAACCAATGGACCACTCCGAAGGTTTGAAATCACAGAATTATTCTTGAATTTTTGAAAAAACTCCCTCCCAAGCAATTTTAAGAGGGAGCTTGAAACACCATAGGGCATCGCCCTACCATAATTCTTTGTATATTATATCAGCTGCAACTAATCTGTTGCAGGCATAAAAAGGTCTTGATGGAAACGGTGTTTTTTACTTTATGGTAGGTGTCTACTTGATGCGGGCCGAAGTATAAGAATTGGCGTAAGCCGTAAACAGAAACAGGCAGTTTGTTTAAAAATCAGATTAAAAAATATCGTTTTATAAACTATTTGACTGTAAGCATAGTGTAATATATGAGAAATATATAATAAACAAAAGATAAATCTTATATTTTTCCAAATAACTGCATTTTTGTTTCGCTTTTAGTATCATTTTCAATACTTTTAGTTTGTAGCTAGCAGATATAGGGATTCACCTTAAGAATCAACTAAGAACTACTTTGGTAAATACTTTCTTTTCACTTTGCCAAAAAGATCAGCAAACCATTAATATCATTACCGACCATGGAAACATCCCAAAGTCACCACGACGGAAAAAAATTCAAAACTTTTATTAAGAATAAACTCCAGCTTTCTGTAGAGGATTTTGGCA
>CALLVY010000120.1 GCA_938015925.1 uncultured Saprospiraceae bacterium | reverse complement strand
GCACGTTATGTATCCTTGGGGATTCCTATTTTGGCTTTTAGAAAGAAACTCAATTTTGTTCCCAACACTGGATTGATGATGACTTGGGGAGGACTTCGCGGTGGTATTTCTATTGCCTTGGCACTGACACTTACTCAGGCGATGGATCGAGATCCTTTTTTGATCATTACTTACCTGGTTGTTATTTTTAGTATTATCGTTCAAGGATTGAGTATTGGAAAAGTGGCCAATCATTTGATTGGAGACCAGATGCAGGAGGAGAGTGCGGGTGGACATTAGTTGAAGGATCGAAATTGTGAGCTACAATTAAAGGCGTTTCACCTAATAGAATTTACTCGATGAAAGGCATTAAAAGCTTGTCGAATTAAGCGCCTTTAGGTGCGACCCTGTTTATTCCCTGTCAAGGACCCTATTCTTAGGTAAACCTCCTTCTACATCTACTATTTCAACAAGACATCTCCTCCTGTCGACAAAACAGCAAAGCCTGTCGAATGGCTCCAGAATTTCAGGAGGAAAGGATTAATATTATCCCTTTGAAAAGATAAAACCCATTCCCTCGCCATGATTAGAAAAATCACCTTCCTAATTTTGTTTGGTATAAGCCTCTCTGCCTGTCAACAAAATGCCTCGAAAGAAAGTCGTTATGCACTTTTGGTTACTCAAAATAATGTATTGGTTCAAGAAGATTATTTTAATGGAGCAGGAGCGGATGATTTTATGGATGTACAATCTTTGACCAAGGGAATCATGAGTATCCTTATTGGGATTGCAATAGAGAAAGGTTTTATTGCTAGTGAAAATGATGCGATTGAAAAATATTTATCCGAAGAATTTAAAACACTCGATGACGCACAAAAGAAAAAAATAAGCATCAAACATTTACTCAACCAAACCTCTGGGCTAGCATGGAAGGGCTATCTGGAACACGAAGATTGGTTGGCAAGCGCAGATCCTATTTTACATGTTCTGCAAAAAGAAATGGTCGCAGCGCCTGGATCGGAATACAATTATAATTCTGGTGCGACCCATTTGTTATCTGTAATTATTACTCGGGCGACTGGGATTTCGACGCTGGATTTTGCGAAGGAATATCTTTTCCAAGACATTGGTATCGAAAAGGTAGAATGGGAAAAAAGAAACAAAGGCTATTACGATGGCTCGGGTTTGGGCTTGCGAATGAAAGCTCGCGATCTAATGACGATTGGTCAACTTCTATTGGCAAAAGGAATGGCCGTACAGTTTTACAATAAGCAAGTCGTCAATCCTTTGTGGATTGAAAAAATGTTTGACCCACAAGAAAAATCAGCAAGCCAATGGGGACTAAGAAATTCTAAACATGGTTTTTGCTGGTACCAAGCCAATCTCGATGGCCTTAGCATCAACTACGGAATGGGCTATGGCGGACAATTTATTTTTATGATCCCTGCTCAAAAATTAGTAATTGTCGCCACCCACAATCACGATACTCCAAGAGGACTAAAACAACAAAAAGATTTTTTGAAAAACATGCTTCCCGTACTAATTAAAAAATATAAAGAAAAATGAGAAAATTATTATTACCCTTATTCCTCCTTTCCTTTTGCCTGACGTGCACCAGGAATCAATCTTCGGTAGCTAATATTCCCAATGACCCAAGCAACGGAGATCGAGTGGCTCATGCCTATGCCGAGAAAGAAACCCATTTACAAAAACTACTAAAAAAGCAAGGCATCGATTTAAACGCAATGGATCTTTTTCTGCGAGGATTCAAAAAAGAACAAAAACTCGAAGTGTGGGCGAAGCCCAAAAAACAAACTGCTTTTACCAAAGTGCTGACCTATGATTTTTGTGATGGCAGTGGTATCCTGGGCCCCAAACGACAAGAAGGCGATCTACAAATTCCAGAAGGCTTTTATCACATAGATCGACTCAACCCCCGCAGTAATTTTTACCTGTCTCTTGGACTCAATTATCCCAATACTTCCGATAAAATCCGAGGCGATCAGGAAAAGCCTGGCAGTGATATTTTTATTCATGGCGGCTGTGCGACCATAGGCTGTATCCCCATTACCAATGAAAAAATAAAAGAACTTTATGTCCTGGTGGAACAGGCACAGACCAATGGACAAAAGAAAATCCCTGTTCATCTATTTCCAACAAAAATGGAAACTGCAAACCTAGAGCAAATCACTAAAGAAAGTCCAGAATATGTCTCCTTTTGGACGGAATTACAAATGGTTTATCAGGCCTTTGAACAAAGCAAGGCGATTCCGGGTTTTACGATAGACCCGAAAACGGGAGCCTATCAATTGGCTTATAAATAAAAGTCTGCGGTTTGCGGTATTCAAAAACCGCAAACCGCAGACCACAAATCGTATAAATGACCTTAAACGAACTTTCCGAAAAACTCCTTTTAGCTGTAAAAATACAAGAGCCGACAACAGACTTTCTTGCTCAATTGGCTGCCTGGCCAAACCTAGAAAAAAGCCTCTCCACGGACTTAGAGAAAAAAGCTTTTTGGATCAATTGCTACAATGCTTTTTTTCAAATTCTCCGCAAGGAAAAAAACATAGAGAAGCCCACCATCTACCGCGATCAATTCTTTTCCATTGCGGGTCAAAAAATAAGTTTGGATGAAATAGAACACGGTATCTTGCGGCGATATAGGTATAAGTTTTCTCTTGGTTATTTGCCCAATCTATTGGCCCCCAAATGGATCAAAAACTTAGCGGTAGATGAGATTGACTATAGAATTCATTTTGCTTTAAACTGCGGAGCAAAGAGTTGTCCACCGATTGCTTTTTATTCACCAGATCGCTTGGAGGCTCAATTGGAGATGGCTACTCTTTCTTTTTTGGAAGGAGAAACGACCATCTTTCCAGAAAAAAAAGAAATCCATTCCAGCCGATTGTTCCAATGGTTTATTGGAGATTTTGGAGGAAAGAGTGGCGTGATGAATATCTTGCAAGAAAGATTAAAAACGAACCTTAGGGGGTTTAAATTGGTGTATACCGAATATTCCTGGGCAGAAGAATTGGATAATTTTTCTTAAAGTTGAACTGAAAAAAGGAACCTGCTTTTGGGAAAATGTTTATTTTGGGAGTATGAAAAAAATAATAAGCCCATTACTCTTTCTCGTTTTACTCTCTGCCTGTAGACCCAACGCTTCCAATAGCACAAGCAGCCCCAGTTCCGCTGAGGAGGCATTTAGCACCTCTCAGCCTTCCGCTCCCACAGCGGAAGAACCCGTCACCCATCTGGTAGATTCCTTTGAGCATCCCAAGGTTCCAGAACCAGGTGCTCTGCAAGAAGTCTTGGGAGAGGCGATAGGAGATTTGGATAAAGATGGAATTGCAGAAAAAGTGCTGGTGTACAATACTTCCCGATCAACTGATTTGGGAACAGAAAGAGAAATTCATGTTTTTAAAAAAGAACAAAAGGATTGGACGCTTTGGCATGTTTCCCAGGGAGCGGTTTTGTCAAGTGAAAGTGGTGGCGTAATGGGAGACCCCTTCCGTCAGGTGAGCATAGAAAATGGATGCATCGTACTGTATCAATCCGGCGGTAGCCGAAGCAAATGGGCTTATACCCACCGCTTCCGCTTTCAAGAGGAGAACTGGCAGTTGATTGGTGCAACCGTAGCTTCTGGCACACCTTGTTTGGATTGGGAAACACATGACTATAATTTATCCACAGGAAAGATTACGTATAAAAAAGAAAAGGAACATTGTAAGAATGGAGAAAAGGTGAGCACGAATATCGTAGAGCAAGGGAGCTTCCTGGAGCAACAAGAGGCGCTTCCTGAAATGGATGGTTTTGCAGTAGGAGGAAATGTGGCAATGGAAGGGAAGGGGAAAAGTTTTTCTTATTAGAAAGGAGAAGATTTGGGAGTGTGATTAAAGGGTTGATGGTATCTGGATTTAATGTAAAGCCTATCTGGAAGATAGGCCCTAAGGGGGGCGTTCCAATTCAAGCTGCGGGCGAGAGGTCTTAAGATGATCTTTCTAAATTTTGGAGTTCCTCATTTTGTAGTTTTTTTAGGGACAAAAAAAAGACGACTAGAGCAAATTTCTAGTCGTCTTTTTAATTTAAAGGATTTTAATTTATCGTTGTAGAGTCACTTTAAAACTCCGTTCTTTTTCGCCGATATTCAATCTTAAAAAGTAAAGACCAGCCTTAATATCTAATTTCTTTAGGGAAAGTTGTTGGCTGTAATTTCCAGGAGCTTGTTGGCCGCTCGCGTGAGGAAAGTCGAGTACTTTTTGTCCTAAGATACTGTACAGGGCAACATTCACCTGCTCTTTATCTTGCAGTCGATAATTTAATGTCAAATGATCGGTCGCTGGATTTGGAAATAAGTCAAGTGCAAACTCCGCATCAATGTCATCAGTAGAAACCTTATTGGGCGCACCAAAGACTGCGATCAAAGTATCTGTGGCAACCAAAGAGATCGTAGCGCGGCGATCCCAGTTGCCTGGAGAAATAACATTGCCCGATTTGCTTTCCCAATATTTGAATTCATAGTCCTCTTCAAATTCATTGAAAACTTTAGCCTTGATTTTGTTTTCCATTCCACCAAAGTATTCTCCCGTCCAAGGAAATGTTTCGATGTCCAGCGTATTGAAATCTATTTCTCCAACGCCTTCTGGCTCGGTCATCAAAGTGATGGCATAAGGACCATTCAATTCATTGTAACACTCCAACATACCATCATCCAAAAGCGTACATCTTTCTTCCACAAAATCTTTGAGGTCTTGTACATTAGATTCCCATTCGGTTATGGTGCCTCCCCAGCGATCAATTTGCCTAGGCATCTCCGGGCGAATGACATCGAGCATACGATCTAGCGTCTCCGTCATATTCTCACAAGTATAAACCGTATTCATCAAGTCGGCATATCGGGAATAATACAATTGCTTGAAGGTCTCATTTTCCTCGAGTAATTTAAGCAGGATTTTTTCATGTTGTCCAACATCGGTATAAAAACCACCAAAGAAGGTATCCATAAAATCAGCAATTTCTTCTAAGTCGCAAGGATCGGCATCCGGGTTGGTATTGGGCACGCCACTATAGTTGATGTAATAATCAAAAGTTGCATCGAGGTCCCAAAGGATGTATCCCCATTTTTTGTGTTTGCCATCCGGGTTGAGGCCACGCCACCAACCGGTATTATAATTGAGCCAGTCAGAAGCAACTACGGTGAGATTGGCTATAAAATAATCAATCATACTCAGCATATTGATGCTATCTTCCGCAATTTGATAATTGGAAGAATCACTCATGTCACTATTTAAAATAAAATCTCTGAGGTTTTCCCAATCCTGTTGTGCTTGAATACCACCGTATTGGATTTCTGTATTGCCCCAAGTACTTAGGTATTGAACATCGTACTTTCCTTGGTTGTAATATTCATCGGTATAATCATGATCTACCGGACGTTCGCGCATGCCATACACTCCCCAGTATTGTCCATTTAAAAATAAGATTACTCTTTCGACTGCCCTTGTATCCAATTCCATTCCTCCTTCCTGAGAAAGGGTCTGTACGTATTCGTCTCTGATATGGGTACTGCCTTGGTGCCAAAAATCATCAATGGCTGGATAATTATCATCTCCAGAATTTCGAAACATAAATTTTTGATATTCTGGTCGATCCGAATAAGAGAAAAGAGGTGCTTGTACGGCTTTGGAATAACCCATCTCATCTCTGGAAACCCAATCGAGACTTCGGTGATCCAAAACCCAAGAGTCTTGTCCATGTCGATTCAAACTACCAAAAGAAGTTGCTTCTCTTTGCTTATCAATGTTGAAATATTCTAAAGAACCGATAGGGATTAAATCACCATTTCCATTGGCTAGATTAATCACCTGATCTGCTGCTACTGAAAAGACCGCCAAAGAAAAATCTTCATCAATAAAATAAGTATTGAAATCCATCTTCCCTGGAAGAATAGCAGGATCATTGCTAAAGGATTGGGCTTTGATCACGGTGGTAGATTCTACAACAATCGGATCGGTATATTCTGGAGAAGAAGCACGAGGGTTGGTTCCATCAAGGGTATAACGAAGGATAGAATTGGGTTCGTTATTGGTAATATAAATGGTTTGATTGCCGGCATAGTATCCAGCCGGAGAACTCATGCTCGGAGCGACCGTATAACGATCAATCATCGGAGCAAAATCATTACTAGCGCCAGGAGTAGGAGCCGTAGCTATTTTCCAGGTATTGCTACCATCTGTTTCGCGGCAATGCGAATGTTCGACCAAGGTCAAACCGATTGGAAGAAAATCTACGATGCTACTATTGGGTAGCGTAAGCATCAATACTTCATCTTCTTTGGTTTGAGCCAATTTGAAATTGGTATGCAATTCTCCACCAGCCGTTTGCAAATCCCGTCCCGAGCAATAAAAAATCAAAAAGCCATTGGCTTCGATCGTTACGCCTTCAGGGATGACCCACTTTTCTGGTTTGCTTTCTTTGTCGGAGAGGTGCCAGCCACTGAGGTCAACAGCAGTGTTGCTGTCATTGTAAAGTTCAATCCAATCTTCTGTTCGACTAAAACTGTCAAAGAACCCTTCTAAATTTGAAGCGGAAAATTCATTGATATGAACTTGTGCAGGTAAGTTTAGACCAATGGCGATAAGGAAAAAAAGAATCAAGTAATACTTCTTCATAGGTAGAAAAGTTTTGAATTTGTTTTGAAAATACGAATCAGGTCTTAGTTGGGCAAAAATCATTTAGAATGTTGAGCATCCTTCAACATCAAGTTCGTAAAAAAATGGAGTCTAAAGTATTTATTTGGAATATAATTCAAGGATGGACGAATGTTGTTGATGTTTTGTCGTTTTTTTTACAGATTTAGGAGGGAGAATATTAAATTTAGATTTGCTTAAGACAAAAAATAAAGCGGGCCTTACTAAAATGAAGTATTTTTCAAATAACAAAAAACTGGCTGCTCATTTGGACCACTACTGGATGGTACCAAATGCAAGTTCCCTGTTTCAAGATACACCACCGATTTTTGGCTATCCAGGAATCACTCCTGAGATTATCCTGGTACTGGGTGGCTCGTACCGTTATTTTTATGAAGGCCAATGGCATGCAGGAAAGAATTGTATGGTTTATAGCTATATCCACAGCTATATGATTTTAGATACTTCTCAATTGACTAGTTTTATCATCATCCAATTTAAGCCAAGAGCCTTGTCTTCTTTTTTACCTTTTGTTCCTCAAAAAGCAAAAGAATTAATGACTCGTCCGGTTTTTGAAGCTAGTGAAATATTTGGTACTGAAATTGATAAATTGGCACTGCATCTGAGAACTTTAGATGCCTCCGAAATTGTAGCAGAATTGGATCAGTTCCTGGGCGATTGTTATACCGAAGGCCGAGAAGGATTTCTTTCAGAAATGGCCAATGAATTAAAGAAGACCAATTCCCTAAAAGACTTACTCCAGCGAACCAAATATTCCTACTCCACACTAGAACGACATTTTAAAAAAGATACCGGCCTTAGCCCCAAGCAGTACCAATCCATTCAGCGCTACAAATTGGCAGTAGAAGAAATCTACGATACTAGGAATACCGATTGGATGCACTATGTTGTCAAATATGGCTATTTCGATCAAAGCCATTTCATTAAAGAAATCAAACGTTTTACCACCCTTACACCAAGTCAATTATTACAGACTCCCGGCCTAAGAAGTTTTCGCCCAGAAAATTTGTGACGAATTTTTACAATGCCTTTTCCCGATTATTTTGAATCTTTGCAGGGTAAGTAGATCAAGCCGCTATTTCATAGCCTAAATCAAAGACCCGAAATTGCAATGCAAATAAAAAAAACAAGCCATTACATTTTCCTATTATTCCTAATTGCCTCCTGCAACCCCAACGTACCCACTCAGGTGGACGAATCCGCTGTGCCAAGCACCTTACAAGAACTACTCGAGGAAGCCATCTACGATTCCTTCGAAAGTGTCCCCGGGGTATCCATGACCGTTCTCGCACCAAATCTTAACCTTCACTGGACGGGAGCAGCAGGTTTTGATTCCAAGGCCAAAGATCAGACCTTATCCGCCGATCAACCTTTCCGAATCGCAAGTGTAACCAAAAGTTTTGTAGCAACCGCTATTTTACGTTTACACGAATTAGGCCGCTTGTCGATTGATGATCCTTTAGAAAAACACAGTTCTCAGGAAGCACTTGACTTGTTGAGAAAAGGTGGCTACGCTCCCGATAAAATCACCCTACGCCAATGCCTCAATCATACCTGCGGTCTTTACGATTACGCAATGGGGGGCAATACTTTTATGGAAAGCATTGCAAGCAATCCTAAAAAAAGATGGACGCGCATGGAGCAAATTTCCCTCGCGATGGAAACGGGAGAACCCATTGGTGCTCCCGGAGAAAAATACCGTTACAATGACACGGGCTATGTGCTCCTCGGGGAAATCATCGAAGCAAAAATGGACAGTAGTCTGGCTTATGGTTTGAGGGAGTTGTTAGCTTTTGAAGCTCTGAATATGGATACGACTTGGTTGGAAACACTAGAGCCTGCGCCTCCAAGAAAAGAGCGTTTTGTAGGGCGTTATGCCAGAGGCCATGATGCGACAGATTGGGATGCTTCGATAGATCTTTTTGGAGGAGGAGGTTTGGTTTCTACGACTCAGGATTTGGCTGCTTTTATGTATGGATTGTTTCACGAGAAAATTTACGACCGATCAGAGACACTGGATTTGATGTTGGAAAAAGCAAGCTATGCGGAAAGTTATGACTGGGAAGAAGATGAGCGTTATAGTGATTACCGACAAGGTTTGGAAGTGGTCAATATTTATGGAGATAAGGCTTATTTGCATGGTGGTTTGTGGGGAACAATTCTGTTTTATATTCCTGCTTATGAATGTTCGATTGCCATCAATTATACCCACGGTCGGAGAGATCGACTTTTGAAAAAAACGGTTTTGTTGATTAAGAACTTGAGTGATCAGAAGAAGCTTGACTAAGACTATCTCTAGTAAAAAATTTAAAAACAATTCTAATAAAGACTATGTCTATTATTTCCATTTCCAATCTCAATTTTGGCTACAAAAAAAATCAATCGATTTTAAAAGAATTAAACCTGGAGGTTCCTAAGGGAAGCATCTATGGTTTTTTGGGCGCCAATGGTGCCGGGAAAAGTACGACGATCAGAAATGTTCTGGGTTTGTTGAAGCCACAATCGGGGAAGGTCTTGGTTTTTGGGAAAGAAATTCGAGCGGCCAGACCAGAAATATTTCGACGCATTGGTTCCTTGATTGAGTCGCCTTCTTTGTATCCGCATTTATCGGCAGATGATAATTTGGCGATTGCGAGTAAGTATCGAGCGGTTGATAAAAAGAAGATCGGAGAGGTCTTGGAAAAAGTAGGGCTTCTGGAAAACAGAAAAAAGAAAGTCAAAAACTACTCCACAGGCATGAAGCAACGATTGGGTTTGGCCATCGCCTTATTGCATGATCCAGAATTGCTTTTGTTGGATGAACCGACCAATGGTTTGGACCCTTCCGGGATTACAGAGATTCGAAAGATCATCCTACGATTGCGAGAGGAGGGAAGTACGATTTTGCTGTCGAGTCACTTGCTGGCAGAGGTAGAAAGAATAGCGACGCATGTAGGAATTATCAAGAGTGGGAAAATGATTTTTGAAGGAAGCTTGGATGACTTAGAAGCTTTAAAGTTTTCGCAGCAAACCCTTGCTTTAAAAATTCCCGATGCTAACAAAGCCCAAGCATTATTAAAAGACTTTGCCATCGTATCCGTCAGTCCAGGCGAATTACAGGTGCAAATAAAACAGAAAGAGGACATCCCAAAACTAATCAAAATGCTCGTTGCTGGAGGCATAGACATTTATGAGGTTCGCTTGTTGAAAAGTGATCTGGAAAAAATGTTTATGAGTATTACTAATGAATAAGAGGGCCTTGCCAAACTGCTTAATGATGTCAAATATTTTTATAAAAACACAAAGCCAATTGTCGATCGAATGGCTAAAACTAAAATCAACTCCAGGACTTTACCTGGCTTTGACTTGTGGCCTTTTGATTAGTACCTTGGTTTTTATTGCGCATTTGATGGAGGTCCATAGTTTGGCTTCTTTGGGGGGGAATCCTTGGGGGCGTTATTTTACCCGAGGCTTAGCGATTTTTTCGCTTTTTGTATCGGTTCCTTTTGTGGTCTTACTAGTTAGTGCGGTGGTGTATGTAGAACGGCAAGCCAATGCCTGGAAATACCTCTATACCTTGCCGACCAGACGCGGAAGTATTTATTTTTCTAAGCTGGTGATGATACTATTGCTATTGGCTTTGAGTTTGTTTTTACTGGTGTTAGGATTGCTTTTGTCTGGCTATGCTTTGGATCGCATGCATCCAGAATTTGAATTGGCTTTTTATCAGCCAAACCTATGGGAGCTTGGTGCAAAAGCTCTACATACCTGGTTGTCTTTGTTGGGCCTTGTTGGTTTACAATATTTTTTAAGTCTGCGATTTCAACACTTTCTCTTGCCTTTGGGCGTGGGGATTTTAGGATATGTTTTTGGACTTATTTTGGCCGTGACACAAATGAATGCGGCCTTGTATTGTCCGTTTAGTTATCCCATGTTGGTTCAGGACTTTGGGATGTTTCGAACAGAAATACGCGCCTCCATTGCTTTTGGTGGTTTGAGTAATATTGAATTGTACAGCTTGGGTTTTTTCTTATTTTTTGTATTGCTGGCTTGGATTTGGGAAACCAGAAGATCAGTGTCTTAGGATTTTTAAAAGAATTTTATTGCTATGCAGTTTTTAAAAAATACGACTACTTTAATCACCATTGAATTTCAGAAACTGAAATCAACGGCAGTGCTGTATTTGATATTTTTTGGAATCCTTTTGATCAGCATTTTTGCTTTCTTTCCCTATTACTTCGATGTCTATGCTTTGGCTGCTCTGGATGTCAATCCTTGGGAGGATTTTTATCAAGCCGCTTCCGCGATCTATGCGATTTTCCTCATTTGTCCTTTCCTGATTTTTTTGATCAGTACCATGATCTTTGTCGAACAAAAAGCCAATTACTGGAAAGTCTTATACACCTTGCCCGTCCAACGCGGAGCCTTGTACCTTTCCAAATTATTAGCCATCCTATTGCTCCATGTACTAAATGTGATCCTCCTTTTTATCGCCTTGTATTTTGTCGCACAGGTATTAAATTTTCTTTTGCCCGAATTCGAATTCAACTATCATAGTCCTCCCTTAAAAAACATTTTCCAATCCATCGGGCATATTTTTTTGGCTTCCTTGGGCGTCTTGGGCATTCAGTATTTTTTGGCCTTGTATTTTAAACATTATCTTATTGCTTTAGGCTTTGGCCTTTTTGGTTTTGTATTAGCGCTGATCTTGATTACTTCGGGAACGGAAGCTTATCTTTATGTTCCCTATGCTTATCCGATGATGGTCAAAGACTTTGGGCTTATCCCCGTAAGCGAATCTTTTACGGAACCCAAAATGGGCTTGAATGTTTTGGAATGCCTGAGTCTTGGAGTGTTTGTCTTTTTTGTTTTGTTGGCTTACCTCTGGGAGCGTAGGAGAGCGGTTAGCGATTAGTCTTTCCTTTTCCAGCGAATCCATTTTATTTTTGGTCGAAAAAAATACGTGGTCTAGCGATTTATCCGCACCTTAGTTGCTTTAAGATCATCCACTGTATCAAGGATCACTTTTTAGCCTACAAAGAAAACATGACGCTCAAAATAAACCAACTAAACAAAACCTATCCCAATGGCGTCAAAGCCATCGATCACCTGGATCTGGAAATCAAAAAAGGGATGTTTGGCCTACTCGGCCCCAATGGTGCCGGGAAATCCAGCCTCATGCGAAGCATCGCTACCCTCCAGGAGCCAGACAGTGGAAGCATCTTCTTCGAAGACATTGAGGTACTCCAAGATCCGATGAGTCTGCGAAAAGTATTGGGCTATTTGCCACAAGATTTTGGCGTCTATCCCAATCAGTCTGCCGTAGATTTATTAGATTACTTTGCGGTTTTAAAAGGCATCGCTTCTAAAAAGGATCGACAAAAAATCGTAGCACAAGTATTGGAACTAACCAATCTTACCGAGGTGCGCAAAAAAGCAGTCAGTGGCTACTCTGGCGGCATGAAGCAACGCTTCGGCATCGCCCAATTATTACTCAATAATCCCAAACTCATCATCGTAGACGAACCCACGGCAGGCTTAGATCCCGCAGAACGGCATCGTTTCCTAAATGTCTTGCGAGAAATCGGTGCAGAAAATACCGTGATCTTCTCTACCCATATTGTCGAAGATGTCCAGGAATTGTGTAGCGATATGGCGATTATGAATGATGGAAAAATTCTACAACAAGAAAAGCCCAATCAAGCCATCCAAAATCTGGAAAACCAAATCTGGACAAGCGCCATTCCACAAGAAGATCTTAATCTTTTTGAAAAAAAATACCGAGTCTTATCTTCCAGCTTTAATGAAAATAAAGCTTTAACTATTCGGATTTTTTCGACGGAAAATCCTGGTGTTTCTTTTCGTCAAACGACTCCCAATCTCGAAGATGTCTATTTTCTGGCTTTGAAGAAAGATAGCCATGTTTAAAAATATCTATCTCCACGAATTAAAATATTGGCTTAAAAATCCGATCATCTACGGCTATGGCTTGGCCTTTTTTGGCCTGGCCTTTTTACTCTTGGTGGGAACCGCAGGATTGTTTGATCCTCCTTCCAGTTCTACCAAATTAGTCCGCATTGTGAATTCTCCTTTTGAGATCAACTATGTGATGAATTACTTCAATAAATTTTTTCTCTTCCTGCTCCCCGCGATCATCGGCGCTTCGATTTACAAAGATTATAAGTATCGCATGCATTCGATTGTCTACACCTTTCCGATTGATAAATTTAGTTATTTGTTTGGAAAATTCTTTGCGGCGGCGAGTATCGTTTTGTTGTTGACTTTGGGGGTAGGCTTGGCTATTTTGATTGGATCATGGATGCCGGGATTGCACGAGACTAAGATTGGGGTTTTTAATTTATGGGGCTATCTACAGGTGTATGGGCTTTATGTTTTTCCGAATATGTTGATTTTTGGAGCTATTATTTTTGCCATCGTCACGTGGACGAGAAATATCTATGCTGGTTTTATAAGTGTCCTGGTTTTGTTTTTATTGCAGATCATTCTTGAGAAACTTTTGCTGGGAATGGCCTGGCCGGAAGCATTGGCTTTGCTTGATCCTTTTGGGCAGTATACGGCTGGATATGAGACGCAGCATTGGACGCTGAAAGAGCAGAATACTTTATTGATTCCAGTCACGGGAATGGTGATTGGCAATCGCTTGATTTGGCTCGCGATTGCTGTGGGAATCTGGACTTTTGTTTATCGACGCTTTTCTTTTTCAGAACAAGGAGATGTGCTTTTTCGACGGAAAGCAAAAGGAGAAGTTTTGATGAAAAAGAAATTTGGGGCAAGCCCAAAAATACAATTGCAAGAAGTAGCGACTACTTTTTCTTTTTCCCAAAAATGCAAAACCCTGTGGTATTTGTCACTTGCTGATTTTAAATTTATTCTGCGGAGCAAACCTTTTTTGGTTTTAATCGCTTTTGGTTTAGTGGCAGTGGTGATGAGTTTGGCCCAGGTTAGTAATTTAAACGATATGGCTTTGTTGCCCGCGACACGGCTGATGCTTTTTATTCCTACTATTTTTTTTACGATGATCATCATCTTGGTGACTTTTTTATATGCTGGGATGTTGGTGCACCGACCCACTACTTCGCGGATGAATCAACTGATCGATATTAGTCCACATCCCGATTGGGTTTTTCTTTTGTCCAAGGTTTTGGCTTTGCTGAAAATGCAGATTCTGCTCTTGTCTGTTTTGATGTTTGCGGGGATTTTTATTCAGGTATTTAATGGCTATTATCATTTTGAAATTCCTTTGTATTTATTTCACCTTTATGCGCTCGTTTTTCCAATGTTGATGATCTGGGCTTTTGCTGCGGTGTTTGTTCAGACCTTATTGCCGAATACCTATGTGGGCTTGTTTGTTTTGGTTTTAGCTTGGTTGGGATTGAGTGGAATGGAACATGTTGGTTTGGATTCCTTGTTGATTTCCTTTAATAAAACCCCGGATTTATTTTACTCCGATCTCAATGGCTATGCCCAGGAATTGGGCGCTCATTTTTTGGCACAAAGCTATTGGTTGGTTTTTGCTTTGCTCTTGTTGGGCTTGACTTTGTTGTTTTGGAACAGGGGAATGCCTGCCGTTTTTGGACAACGATTGAAAACAGCTAGCCGCCGATTTAAAAGAAGCTTGGCTTATGGTTCGGTAGGACTCTTACTGGTCTTTTTATTTTTGGGAACAAAAGTTTATCAAGGCGAACAAGCCTCTCAGAAAGGGGCGTTTTTGGATAAAAACCAAGGCCGTTTGATGAAGGAATTTCGAGCGAATTACGAAGTTTTTTCCCAACTCCCACAACCCAAAATCACCAAAGTAAATATCAATATCAACTTATTCCCAAAGCGTCATTCTTTTAAAGCACATGGCACTTATGTCTTGCTCAATAAAACCAATCAAGTCATTGATACCCTACTGGTAAGGACAGGCTATGATGAAATATCAGATTATAAATTTTCACAAGAGACCGAACGGATTCGCCAAGATACTTTTATGAAATTTTCTGTATTAAAACTCAGCAAAAGCTTATTGCCCGGCGATACCATCAGGATGGATTTTACGGTTGAAAATACCAAGAACGCCCTCTTCGAACGCAATTCCAATGTCTTGGGCAATGGCACCTTTTTAAAAGACGAACATTTTCCACGCATCGGATTTACTTACGATGAAGAAAATGTAAGGCCCAATGATTCCACTTTCTACGAGCATCATTTTTATGCCCTCGATTCCGACCTGATTGAATATGAAGCCCTAGTGAGTACCAGCGAAGATCAAATCGCCATCACCCCAGGATATTTGCAAAAAGAATGGACCCAAGACGGCCGTCATTTTTTCCATTATAAAATGAATCGACCTTTGGAGTATTCTTTTGGTTTTAACTCCGGACGCTTTCAAAAAACCGCAGAAAAATGGAAGGGCATTGATCTGGAAATCTACCACCATCCAAGCCACGATCACAACCTGACCGCCATGATGAACGGCCTAAAAGCCGCCTTCGAATACAATACCCAATATTTCAGTCCCTATCAACATTCCGAAATCCGGATCATCGAATTTCCCCAGTCAGAAGGAACCTTTGCGACTACGTCCGGCAATAGCATTCCCATGTCCGAAATCCGTTTTCTCGTCAATGCGGATACCGCCACCCAAAAGATCGACCTCTCTTTTTATGTCCCTTCCCACGAACTGACCCACCAGTGGTGGGGTGGCCAATTGCTACCTGCCCGAACGCTAGGTGCCGTGATGCTCACCGAAAGCATTACCGAGTACATCTCACTCCAGGTTTACAAAAGACAGTACGGAGAAAAGCAGGCTTTAAATTTTCTGGCGCACCAAAGAAGGCGCTACCTCGAAGGTCGTACCCGTGAAGCAGGAGTGGAGCCACCTTTAACTCAAGCTGCCTTTGCGCAATCTTATATTTCTTATGGAAAAGGAACCTTGGCCTTTAATACCCTGAAGCATTATTGGGGCGAAGCGGAATTGAATGCGGTGTTGAAGAAATTTCTGGAAGACCATCAACATGGTGGTGCGCCTTATCCGAGTTCCATGCATTTGATCAAACGATTAAAAACGGCCGTACCAGATTCTTTGCAGTACTTGATCAGGGATATGTTTGAGTCAGTTACTTTTTATGAGAATGAAATAAGCCAAGTCCGCGGAACCAAAAAATCCGAGCAGGAATTTGAATTGACTGTTGATTTTTCTATGCGAAAATATGCTGTAGGATCGGAGGAGAAAGCAATAGATTTGCCATTAGCAGATTTTGTGGAATTGGGGATTTACGATGCGCAAGATCATTTGTTAATGGTGAAAAAAGTCAAGCTTACAACTGCTCATACTTCCGTAAAAATTCTTTTGGATCAAGCACCTGCAAGAGTGGAGTTAGATCCTAATTTTTTGATGATTGATAAGGATCGGGAAAAGGGAAGGGCGGAGGTGGAGTGGTAGGGGTATGGCTCTTTAAAATGAAATAAATAGACCGTGTTTGGTGTCCCGCAGATTTACTTCGTAAGCCTCCGAGTGTCGGTTTCGCAGATGCCGCAGATTTTTTACAATCAATCGTAAAAAAATCTGCGTAATCTGCGCGATCTGCGGGACACCTTCTACCCAATCGCCTTCAAAATCCAATCTTTCTCTCCCAACACCTCCGCCTCAATCACTCGTTTTCTAAATGCCAATTTTTCCTCCTTCGTCATCGTAGACAAGGAAAGCAATTGTTTGGTAAAAGCAATGATATTAGCATAATGCGCTTTTCGATAGGCCAGGTTTTTACTCCTTTGCAAATAAACCCGCAGACTTTCTAACAGGCTTTCGAGTGGATCAAATGCTTGTTGTTCATAATAAATTTTCAACTGTAAAATACGAGCTCCCAGAAAAATAAAAGAAGCTTTCGCATCTACCAATACCAAATGTGGCAGACTTTGATCCGGAAGCCCCTGTTCGTAAAACAGCTTTCCTAAGCTGTAGTGATACAGCGGCGTTTGAGAATTTAAACTCAGGCTAGCTCGGTGTTCCTCGATAAACTTTTTTGCCCAATCAAATTTTTCCAACTTACAAGCCAAGGATACCAAATTGATATAAGTACTATCCTGCATAAATCCATTCTCAATTAAAAAACCCTGTTCCAAACTAAGGAGGTACAACTCAAAAGTTTCCCGGATATAATGCGCTGCTCCAGTGTTGAGTCTGCGAATGGAATAATTGATCGCGATGGTATAAATATCGCGCATCTCCGCTGGCGTAAATTGATCTTTAAATTGATTGATGTTTTTTCTTAGTTGGATAAAATAAATCTCATTGTCTTTTTCACTAATGGAGCGATAGCAATAATAATAAATCGCAATAGCCGGGACCTTCAAAAAGTCGGGCTCCGCTTCGATCAGACGAATGATGTCTTCCATAAAATGAATCTGGTATTCCTCTTGCTGGATGATCGCTCGGGATAAGGCATAGCAGGCTTGGCGCAATTTACTGGCCATAAAGTAAGTATCGAGGTAGTTAGAGACCTCTTGCAGATTACTTTTTTCTTTTCGATTGACACTCGAAATATAATCGTACTTTTCATAAGTGAGGTCATGCATTTGTTGCAAGTAAGAAATGTCTCGTAAGTCTTGTTGTTGGAGTTGGTTTTGGTAGTTGGCAATGGTTTTATTAAAATGTTTTTCCTCTCCGAGTTTCCGATAGGCTCGGGCCAGGTAAAAAGATTTGGCCGTGGGGTTTTTGCGCAATTGGCCAATGGCGAGAAACTCTTCTAGGAGTTTGTACAAGCGGGAAGTCAGCAAATGCCACTTCGTTACCGAGAATGTTTTTTTTGGGTAAATCTGCTTCCAGGATTCTTCGGGAACGGGGCGTT
>CALLVY010000119.1 GCA_938015925.1 uncultured Saprospiraceae bacterium | reverse complement strand
ACGATGGTGGTTCGTAAAGAACAACTAAGTCCTCGGGTAAAGTATTGGATCAAACCCAATATTGAAAATCGTATTAAGGAAGGTTCGATCAAAACGTATTTTAGTTCTACCGTGCAAGAAATTCAGGCGCAGCGCATCCTCCTCCAAACTCCGGAGGGGCCGCTTTGGATCGACAATGATTTTGTTTTGGCCATGACGGGCTATTTACCGAATTATGCTTTTCTTCGAAAAATCGGGATTGCGATAGCTGAGGATGAATTTGCCACTCCCGTCCATGATTCGGAGAGTTTGGAAAGCAATCTTCCAGGAGTTTACCTCGCCGGAGTCGTCAATGGTGGAAAATATACCAGTAAATATTTTATTGAAAATACTCGGGTGCATGCAGATATGATCCTTGCTGATGTGCTAAAAAAGAATTAGTCCCTAGTTTTTAAGGATTTATATATGTCTTTCTTTTGCTATGCAAATAATCCTTACCAGTGCTTAAAACTTAAAGCATTTATTTTTTTAAAATATCAAGCAATCCGATGCAACGGTTTTTCTTATCTTGCGTCTATTAATTATAGAATGTGCGTACGTTTTTAGGTAAAAAAACGTTTACCTATCGTCCCCTTTCCAGATAAATTCCTGATCTACTTTTTAAAACGAAAAACTTTCGCCCCGCAGCATAAGACTGTGGTGGTCACTTCATTGGCGATAATTGGATCGTGAAGTGTTGTAAAAATAAATAATCGAATCTATCCAAGGATAAGCATTCTTAATCCTTCTAAATTCGCAAAACCGAACCATGGGAAAAAACCTTTACTCTTTCCTACTATGCTGCCTGATCCTAATCAGTTCCTCCAATTGCACCAAGCAAGAGACCATCATCGTGCCCGATAATGATTCCCCTTCGGTCAATAATGTCCCCGCAATCCGTATCGAAAATTATGTCAACCGACTCTTCATCGACCTCATCGGTCGAGAACCATTGGATAGCGAATTGGCAACGGAAGTGGATGCGCTAAAAAACCAACAACTAATCAAAACAGCCCGCGTCAGCCTCATCAATAAATTGCAAAGCGATACCAATCCGATAGCAAGTGACACTTCCTATGCTCATGCCTATCACAAGCAACTATACCGCCTCTCCAAAGCACGTTGTCTCGACGGTGCAGGAGATGAAGTTTTGCAAAGTTTCCGAGATTTTGCGGATACCGATTCTGATTATCAAAGGCTACAAAGAGTTTTGGATTCCCGACTAGAATGGCAACAAGGCCTGATCAACTATAATGAGCTTTTGGCTCGGATGATTTACAATAATCTTTATGATGAATTGAACATGAATACGTTCAATTTCATCAATGCAAGTTTCGACAACCTTTATTGGCGTTCTCCTACCGATGCTGAATTTGCCGCAGGCTTTAAAATGGTAGAAGACAATGTATCTGCTACCTTGCTGGGGCAAGTCGGCCAAAACAAAGGCGACTATGTAGAGATCATCAGTACCTCCAGAGAAATGTATGAAGGAATAATTATTTGGGTATACCAGCAAGCTTTAGCACGCCGCCCCGACACTCAAGAAACCGCCGCCTTACTCGAAGATTTTATCGATCATAAAGACATCAAAATCATTCAACAGGAAGTCTTATCTTCTGATGAATATGCCAACTTTTAAATCACCGCTCATGAAATATTTCAGGTCCCTTCCTTATTGCTTTGCCTTTTGTTTTTTAGGGCTTTTTTCCTGTACGGAAAATACTTACGTGTATGAGGTTAATGAAATTAATGTCGAACCCAATAATGCAGAGAAAGATAAAATAAAAGCCTCTGGCCAATACATCGCCATTTTATACGCCAACCTTTTTCAAACTGCATTGAGTCCTAGCGAGTTGGTAGATTATGCAGAACTAATTGCTTCCATCGGAGATAAGCAAGTGGCTTATGAAACCATCATCGCCAAATTTCTCAGTTCTCCCGATGTCGTCATTCCCAGCAAATCCGAAATGGATAGTAATGTGGGGCAATTTGTAATTGATACTTATCAACGGTTCTATGTTCGCAATCCCAGCCAAGCGGAGAAAACTTATTTTGTCAATTACCTCGAATCGCGGCCTGATGTTACTCCCGAATTGGTCTATTTTTCTTTTGCTACTTCCGCCGAGTATAATTATTATTAATTCCTGAAAAATCCGTCACTCATGAAACGAAGAAATTTTATAAAAAAAGCAGCCTTAGCTACCGCCGGAACAATCGGGGTACCTTATATTTTACCGAGTGGTCGTTTGTTTGCCAGCACTGCTGCGGCGATGTCTGAACATGTCGTTCTGGTATTATTTGCAGGAGGAGTTCGAAACCAAGAAACGGTTTACCAGCGCTATCTCGCAGAAAGTCAGGGATTGAATATCGAAGGAAATATATTGTACAATATGCTCAGTGGTGATGCACCGGAATTAAAAATTGTCTATGGTACTCAAAGCGCCGGAGGACAACCGGGAGGAACACCGATCGATCAAATTTTAAGTACGCCCCTCGACAAGCAAGGAACGCTTTTTCCGGAGATGAGATATACTGGAAGTTATACCGGACACTATACGGGTTTGAGCAATGCGCTTTCCGGGTATTACGAAACTTCACAAGGTTTACAAAGTCGACCTTTGCATCCAACCATCTTTGAATACCTTCGTCGACATGCTGGAATGAAAGCTACCGATACTTGGTTTATTGGCAACTCTATTAGCTCTTCTACTCCGCTGCTCAATTATTCTGCGCACCGAGATTATGGTTCGGATTATGCGGCCAATTTCTTTGCACCAACGGTTACCTTCGGTCAACTCGGCGATAAATACATCAAAGGTTTTAAAACCTACCATCCGGAAGAAGAATTGGATCCCGTTCGGGAAATGAGGGCATTTTTAGATCAAGCTTTTTTACGCGACGGTCGAAGCATTCCCAATCTCAATAACACCGAAGCAGAAATTGCAGACATCAAAGCTTTTATAAAAAATGTATTTGATCGCCTCGATAATGATCAGGTTGCTTTTCCTCCTGTTGCGGATAATGGTGATTTAAAAACCATTGGATTTGCAGCGGAGGTGATGCGTTGGTTTAAGCCTCGGTTGACGGTGGTCAATATGAGTAGTGCCGATAGTTGTCATGGAAGTTTTACCAACTATCTCGGATCGCTGCATCGCGGAGATCATGGCATTGGTTTCCTTTGGGATTTTATTCAAAACCAAACGGAGATGGCTGGAAAAACAACCATGCTAGTCATGCCAGAGCACGGAAGAAATTATACCCCTAATGCCATAACAGATGAAAACGATTGGGTTTCTTTTGACCATGATTCAGATGAAAATTCGCGACGAATTTTTTCTATGATGGTGGGACCTGGAATTGATGGCAATTTGCGTGTTGGTAGCGAAAGCAATCCAATTGGAGATGCTGCTGATATTACCCCTACCATTGCCGATATTTTTGGGATTAAAAATCAGGTGATGAATGCCGGACTGGTTGCTCCCGGAGCAATGTCTTTATTTGATCGAATTTAAATTTTACCAATTAGACAATGAATCAAAGTAAATACATTTTGCCTTTGTTTTTTCTTTGCTTGCTTGCCTTTAGTGCTTGCAAAGAAGAAGCCCCTATTAACCCTTTCGACAATATCGAAAATCCCAATGGCCCTGCTCCGGAGGATGTGGTATTAGACCCCACAAGTATTGCCGGACTTCATGCCAATTTATTTAAAAAAACTTGTGCCAATTCTGGTTGCCATGACGGTACTTTCGAACCGGATTACCGCAGCATTGAAAGTACTTATAATACGCTCGTCTATCAACCTATCATCAAAAATAATTTAGCCGGAACCTATGAATACCGCGTGCTTCCGGGAAATGTAGAAGCTTCTCAGTTGGTTGCTCGTTTGATCACGGACATTGATGGAAGTTCTGGAATCATGCCTTTGGTTATTGAACCCGATTCGGATTGGGAGCAAGAAAAAGAAACTTTGATTCAAGATGTAAAAGACTGGATCGCGGCTGGCGCCAAAGACCTCTTGGGCAATCAACCTGTACTCAATGATAATGGCCTTCCAGGCATGCTTGGCGTAGCAGGTTTTGCTAGCGACTGGCTCGGAAGAGAAGACAGTGGCTTCGGTGCCCTACGTGTTTCCAAAACGAAAACCAATTTGGATATCTATATCGCACTGACGGATGATAAAACCGCAGCGAATCAACTGACCAATAATAAGATCCGTTTTTCCAGTAACGTCGATGGCTTTGCCAATGCTCCGGAATCGAATCTACAGATTTTGGCTTCTCCGGAAGAGCGCAATGGCTTCGAAGGAGCGCTCGTAAAATTTTACCACAAGATCAGTATCAATCCACAAGATTATGCCGCCTTGGGAGAAACGATTTTCTTTCGGGTATATGTCAAAGACGATAGCAATCCACTAACGGAACTGCCATCAGACGGTGGTGCTTTTTATATCAAAAATTATTTTTCCTTTACCATTGTTGAATAAAAATAAATGAGCAAACGGATATATTTGACGCTTCTTCCTTTACTCTTGTTTCTGGGTTTAGCTTGTGAAAAAACATCGGACGAACCGGCCTTTGATCTTACACCAAAGATTGAATTGGTGGAAGTTTCTTCAGATACTATCGTTCAATTTAAAGACAGCCTAAACATTAGAATTTACTACGAAGATGGTGATGGAGACATTGGCAATGCAAATCCAGAAATCAATTCCATTTTTGTAAAAGATGCTCGCCTCGAAGGAGAAGAAGCTTATTATGTTGCGCCAATTACACCAGATGGTGCAGAGATTTCTATTACCGGAACTTTGAATTTGATTTTGGGCACCACCTTTATCCTCGGAAATGCCGATCAGGAAAAAACAACTTTTACCATTTTCCTAATCGACAAAGCGGGCAATCAAAGTAATTCTATTGAAACGGGTCCCATCACGATATTGAAAGATTAATTAATGAAACGTCCTTTTTACTTTTTATCTTTTTTCCTTTTCGGAATTGCTCTTTTGGGCAGCACTAGCATTAGTGCTCAACCCATTTTCAATATGAGCAATATTACCGTAGACGATTGCAAAGGAATTCTCCTCGATAGCGAATTGGGCGATCCTCCCATGACTTATGATCACAATGAGAATTATACTTTCTCCATTTGTATTCCTGGTGCTTCAGCAATAGAATTGGAATTTGAATCTTTTTGTACCGAACCTCCTTTCAATGGAACCTACTTTGACTACATGCGATTTTACGATGGGCCAGATACTCTTTCCCCCCAAATTGGTGGCATCTTTGCAGACACGCTACTTCCCACAGGGATCATTGCGACAAGCGGCTGTCTGACTATAAATTTCATCAGTGATGCCAATGTCACCTGCGCGGGATGGCGAGCCGAATGGGAAGTTGTAGTCCCCGAACCCATTCCCCCAAATATCCTTCCCATCAGTGATCTCGAATGCGATGAAGACATGCTCAGCATTCGCTTCGACCGAGATGTTCCCTGTACTGCTATTGTTCCTTCTGCATTTGTTATTAATGGTCCGCTTGGCGTAACGGTCGCGACTGCGACTCCAGTCAATTGTACCGGAGGGACTACGCGCGATGTCAACCTTAGTGTCAGTCCTCCTTTCTCCGTAAGTGGTGATTATTCTATTGTCTTTACCATGGAGGAAACGGATATTTGTCAAGAGGTTCACATCCTGACAGCAGTCGCAGGTTTTCGCGTAGTCAACTGCCCTTTATTTGTTTCTATAATCATTGCGGATGATCCGATCTGTGCTGGTACTTGTACCTTCCTTACTGCAAGAGCTACGGGTGGTTTTGTTGGCACTTATACTTATCAATGGGATCCTTCCGCACCTAGTGCCCGACGGATTGAAGTCTGTCCAGATTTTCCAACAACTTACAGCGTGACCGTTACCGACGAGCAAGGCGGAACTGCAGAAGCTTCCATACTTTTAACTCCCTTACCCGCTCCTGTTATCATTGGAGGAAATCAAGTGCTTTGCCAATCTGATGATCCCTTTACTTTGATGGCTACTATTCCGGGTGGAACTTGGAGTGCCTTAGGAATCAGTGAGGCCGCCATGGAAAGTGGTTATTATGATCCCGGTTTGGTGACGATTCCTGAAGACACCATTCGCTACATTGATGGCAATGGTTGTGAGGCACTGGTTATTTTTACGGTGGCTGCATTGGATGAAGGTACAGACGATGCCGCTTGTCCTGGCTCCGCTCCCTTTCAGGTATCTGGTGGACTTCCTATCGGTGGTGTTTGGAGCGGTACACACATCAGCCCAGATGGACTTTTTACGCCGCCTGCCACTCCAGGAAGTTTTGAGGTAACTTATACTCATCCCAACGGATGTGCTGGTACCAAAACCATTGCCGTAGGTGATATTCACTTTCCAATTACTTTAGATACCCTTTGCCAATCCGATACTGCTTTCCTAATTCCCATCACCCCTTTTGGTGGCACTTGGAGTGGTCCTGGAATTGTAGATGAAGATACCGGCGAATTTGATCCTTCGGAAGCAGACGCCGGAGATAATTTAGTACACTATGTCATCAATGGCTGTCAAGATTCTATGGTTTTATTTATCAAAGCCATTGATGCAAGATTTGACTTTTCGGCTTGTCCAAGTCAAACGCCATTTATCCTACCAGGCAATTGGGGGCCAGCAGGAGGCATTTGGTCGGGATTAGGAATAACAGATACTTTGACTGGCCTTTATGATCCTGCCATTTTGGGAGATGGAAATAATGATACGTTGCAATATGCCTTTGACGGATGTGTAGATGAACGAATTGTTTATATCCGAACCACCGATTTGGAGGTACTCAACACTTTAGAATTTTGCACCGACGCGGAAGATTTCACTTTGGATAACGAAAGTGTTGGTACCGTACCGAGAGATGGAAATTGGAGTGGCCCGGGCAGTATTTTGATTGATGACATTTGGTATTTTCGTGCGGCCTTGGCTGGTCCCGGATTACATACTTTAATCTATACCGCCAATACTTGTTTGGATAGTATGCAGGTGGAAGTTTTTGAAGCGCCGCAAATCACTCCAGGCACTTTTTGTGAAAGAGAAGCAGTACAAACTTTACAAAGCAATCAGAGTGGCGGACTTTGGTCCGGAGAAGGGATTACCGATGAAGATCTTGGCCTTTTTGATCCGGGGATTGCGGGACCAGGGACGCATACTATTTATTACGAAAATGAAGATGGCTGTACCGTAGAAATGGAAGTAGTCGTTACGCCTTTTGAAACGGCGGAGTTGATTAACCTTGGTGCGAGTTATTGTTTTCGTGACACCCAAATCATTATTCAAACAGCGCCAGCGGGAGGTGTTTTAAGTATTGATGGTCAGGCCGCTTCTAGTTTTAATCCGATGACTTTGGGCTTGGGAGATCATACGGTTACTTATACCGTAGGAACTGGAGACTGTCAGGATCAAATCAGTCAGGTGATACAGATTGGCGAACCCCTCTCGATTCAATTGCCTTTTGACCTCGACAGCATTTGTTATGGTTTCAATATTCAATTGAGTGCAATGGGAAGTGGCGGAGAATCTCAAGGTGGTTATACTTATTTTTGGGATCAAGGATTAGGTTTTGGAAAAGACCAATTGGTCACGCCTACGACGACCACTACTTATAACGTGAGAATGGAAGATGGTTGTTCTGAACCGGCCACCGCTTCCATCACTGTGATCGTACATCCAGAAATTGAAGTGCAATATATTACGGGGCCCAGGGTCTGTCATTTGGATACGAGTAGTGCCACTATTATTAGTCCGGCAGAAGGAGAATTTTCATTTGTCTGGGACAGTTCGCCTCTTACTTTAGGGCCCGCGATCAGCAGTCGTCCGAGCACTTATACGGTGCTCATCAGCAATGACCTGACGGGCTGTGAAGTAGAGGAAGAAATACAAATCCCAGGCTATCCTGCGATCACCGCCAATTTTGGTACTTCCCCAAATGGCGAATGTGTTTCTAGTTTGGAGCCTCACATTGATCTTTTAGATTTTAGTGTGGGTGGAACAAAAGGGACCTGGGACTTTGGAGACAGTACCTTTACGGAAAGATATGTTTTGGGCGATCCTATTTCGCACAGCTATGAAAATCCAGGAGAATATTTGATCACTTTAAGTTTAGAAAATGCGGGTGGCTGTACTTCTGTTCATCAGGAAAGCGTATGTGTTCGAGAGGAGCATCGCTTATTTGCGCCTACGGCGATTACGCCCAATTATGATGGCTTGAATGATTATTTCCAATTTAAAGGATTGGGAATTGCGACGATTGAATGGCAGGTGATCAATAGATTTGGCCAGGTGATTTTTCAAGGATCGGGAATGGATGATCGTTGGGATGCGGTGTATAAAGGTGTTCGGGTTCGGGGAGCGGTGTATAATTACATTGCGCGGTATACGACGATCTATGATTCTGAGATTTTGACTTCTCAGGGTTTTATTACGGTGGTTTATTGATAAATTTTACCTTTGAAATAATACCGTGCTAGACCTAATGGAAGGAATGCTTGGTCTCGATTATGGCATCTCCTTTTTTATTTAAAAAGTTCTTCAAGGTATAAGAATTCTGTTTCTATAAAATAAATATCCCATTCGCCAAATTCATAGTTTCCCAGACTTTGCGCTCTAGTAAAGAAAAAATATTTACCATCTCTTGAAAACCTGGGACTACTTTCTTCATTTTTAGAATTTACTTTTGCTCCAATAGGTTTTGCTTTGCTCCATTTATTTCCTATCCGTTTGGATATATAAATATCTTCGCCTCCACTACTTCCGGGGGCACCAGAAGAATTAAAAACTAAATAGTTCCCATCTGGAGAAACTACGGCTGAATAAACCCAATATTTTTCATCATCGAATAATCCTTTTACTTCTGTTGGTTTTGAAAATTGTCCGTCTTTTAAATTCGTATGATATAGCTTTATTGCTTTTTCACCTCGAATCATTGTTGTGAAATAAAAATTTTCATTATCAATTGGAAAAAAGAAATTATTATTGGAAGAGGGCCATTCTTCCTCTTCCGTTTGCACATCGTTTATAGGGTAGGGCAAAGGTTCCGGAGTACCCCAACCCATCCTAGTCTTTTTCACCATCCAAACATTCATGTCAAAATTTCCTCTATTGGGTTTATTCGGGATGGGTCTTTCCGAACCAAAAAACAGCATTTCGCCGTTCGGTGTTATTGATGGTGTCTCGTCTCTATCTATAGAAAAAGTTGAAATGATCGGTTCTGTCCAATTACCCTTTACAAACTCCGTTTCATATATTTTTTGCTTCTCTTCTGGTGCTCTTCTAGAAAAGTAAGCTTTCCTCCCATTTGGAGTAAACATAATTTGAAATTCGCTTTTATCTTCCGTTGAAATTATCCCTGGAGCAAATGGAATCGCCTCTTTAATTTGTTTTTTAGAATAGTCCATGAAATTTGATTCTTTCGAAGAATTACAACTCATGACCAATAGCAGTGCCAAGGCAACTATTAATTTATTCATTTCCATTTTTCATTTTTTACGGAGGAACTGCATTACATACGATTCGAACAACACTTTGGATTTTCAATTATCCTCTTTTGAAAAATTATTTTTCTTAGAGTCTAAGTACACGGTGTAAAAAGTTATTTGTTTTTTTGAGATGGGGATTTTGTAGTAAGACAAGGCATGAAGAAGGAATTTAGCCGTAGCTAAATGACTGATGAATAACGCAGTATTACTTCAAAAGGCACTTTCAAAATGCAAAATTATTTATTACACAGTGTACT
>CALLVY010000118.1 GCA_938015925.1 uncultured Saprospiraceae bacterium | reverse complement strand
AGGTCAAGCTTATCACGACTATCAAAAGTGTGGTTTAAAAGGAGCGACCCGATTATTTCGGACCGGCTGGTAAATTTAATTTATTTAAAATAAAATGATACATCATAAGAAGTTTACGACCATGCTTCAATGGCATCAGGCCATAGAGTCTTTTAACTACGACCTCGTGGTCGATTGGGCGCTAAGCTGTCTGGAGCAAGGAGTAGAAACAGAAAATATTTTAATCCTTGCTTCTTTCTCTAAGCCAGTTGATTCTTATGAAATCAAGCCCTATGTCTCTGCAGCCATTAGTGACTTGGATTTGGAAGAAAAATATGGAGAATATTCGATTGTTGCCAATGTTCATTATCATTTAGCTTTTATCTTGGATGATATAGAACCGAGACGAAATCTGGGCCGCGTTTATGAACTTTGTCTTGAGGCAGATTCTAAGTTTGGATTAGGCATTTTTTATTCTTTGTACCATGGATGGTCGAGCTTAGAGGAAGATGGGTATAATTATTATTATGAAGGAGCGACTCTTGAAAATATCAATGAGCTACTTAAAAAGGAAGCCAAAGAATGGATTGATGAATACATTCATGGAATAGAAAAACCAAAAATAGAGACAAGGAAGGTAAATAATGGCGAAGCAATAAAGGAGGCGTCAAAAGCAGGTTCCATTTGGGAACGTCTAAGGCGTTTTTGGATGGGGGAATAGATTTACTTTGGACAAGCAGAGTTTATAGAGCTAAGCTAGCATTAAATTCTAAGTCATTGTTTTTCTGTTCTTAAATAGGGCTTTGAAGTCATATTGTGAAAAAAAATAATAAGCGTGTTTTTAGTGGTCTGATTTTATTAAAAAAAAGGACCTATTTTGCTTCGATAAAAGCTTTATCTTGCGGGAAGGAAATTGAGTAGCGACCAGAGGTCGATGGCCATCCTGGATAGTATGCAATAGCATTCACCGAGCCAAGGATGAGAAACACCTGCCTGCCGCAGGTTTAAAAGCGGAATTGTTACAAAAAAAATAAATATGAAAAAGATACTCCTGTTGTTGGTCCTTAGCGTTTTGCTAAATAGTTGTTCGGATGATCAGATCGAAAAAAAGGGTTTTCAAGTAAATGAAATTCAAGAGGATGAAAATGGAGAAAAGATTGTTGGACTAAAAATCGATTCTCTGAAATTGGAGACCAGACCAAGAAACGTCTTGCTGACCAAAAACCCAGCACACCGATTGGTTCCAATTTACAAAGTGAACTATGACAAGAAAACCGGAAAGCCTTTTACCGGTTCCAATAATTTTCATACCAAATGGGTGGACGATCAAGGAGAGGGGAATAATTGGAACGATAATTTTATGCCTGGTTTTACAGCGGTTTATGGTTACAATTTTGTAAACGTCTCTCATTACAACAATCAAACGAAAATTGAAAATAAGCTATTCGAAAAACCCGTATTGATAAAGACCTTATACTATCCCGCCTTTTCAAAAGACACCTTAAATCATCAGCCCGTCGAAAGAAAATTTTATATGGTTTCGGTGTACGACGAAGATTCCAATAAGGATGGATTTGTGAATGCCAAAGATTTAAGACGATTCTATTACTTTGATAGTAATGGCAAAAACAAAAGAGCCCTTATACCAAAAAACTATTCCGTACTAAGTTCAGAATATGATTCCGAAAATGACTTCATGTATGTTTTTGCGAAATTGGATGGGAATAATAATGGACAGATGGAGCAGGAGGAAGAGACGTCTATTTTTTGGGTTGATTTAAATAATCCTGAGGAGCTTGGGGTGCAGTATGAGGCGAAGTAAAAATCAGAAAGAAATGAATATAGAAAAACGATTAAAGAAGCATTTGGACAAAAAAAGATTTGCAAGAGTTTCTCGAAGCATTTCGAAAAACCGATTGGAGATCAGCCGAGGATTTATTCTTGATTATTCTGATGAATTGATTCTGCTGCAAGGAACAGATGACTTTCAGATTCAGGGTTTTGTCGTTTTTGAAAAAGCGGCAATTAAAGAAATCAGGTACAATAAAAACGATAAGTATTATGATAAAATATTGGATTGGGAAGGCATTAAAAAGGAATTAGGGATTCTTACGAAAGTAAATATTTCTAGCTGGAAAAAGTTGTTCAAATCCTTAAAGAAGAAAAATAAAAATGTAATTATTGAATGCGAACATCCTAAAATTGACCAGTTTATTATTGGTGAAATTTTAGAAGTAGGAAAAAAGAAATTATCCATTCTCTATTTTAATGCAGCAGGAGTATGGGATGAAAAACCAACTAAGGTGAAGTATAAGGATATTACGAAAGTGATGTATGATGATCCTTATGTGGAGGTGTTTAGTAAATATACTAGAGAACGGGGAAGCTGAATTCCTTTCTAGTGCAATGGAGTTGATTTATTGGACGTTTACTTGGCAATTGGACTGGTACTGGTAAAAGGAAGTATCGAGCTGAAATAAAAGTAGAGTATAAGCGATGGTAATACCTGAAAATAAATTATCTTGTTCCACTAAATTTATCCGATTCCATTTTTTAATTCCACCCCCATAAAACAACCCAATGAATGCCATCCAATTCGACTTCCATTTCGACCACGAAAAAATCCATCAGGAATTAAAGGCCATTGCCAATTCCTTTAGTGCCATCCATTCCATTAGAATCGAAAACGGAAACCTCAATGGCATCCACCTCATCACCCCACGCCCCAATGGCGAAAAAGATGAAAATGGATTTTCCTTCGACCATAGCCCAGAGTTAGCACAAAGTCCCTATCTACAATCCATCCTAAATACCTTTCCCTGCGACAAGTTTATCTTCCGCGTCCACAACCTAAAAGCGAAGGGTAAAATTAACTTGCACAGAGATACGGATCGAGGGCTTTTGCATAATATTGTAAGAATCCATATTCCCGTTACAACCAACCCTGAAGTTTATTTTTATGTAAATGGTGAACGCATCATCATGCAAAATGGAGAATGTTGGTTTGCAGATATTTCCCAGCTGCATGAAGTGGAAAATCGTTCGGAGACGGATCGGTTGCAGTTGTTGATCGATTGTGATATGAATGACTGGTGGAAAGCGGTTTTAAAAGAAAAGGGCATGGATGTAGATCGCTTGTCTGTTTGGAAAAAGCATAGTTTGGAAGAGCTGCAATTGATGAAGGAAAATTTTGTGGCGATGGGAATAGCAGATAATCAAGAGGTGATTGAGCGGATTGATTTGGAGATTATGGCGAAGGAAAAAGTGTAAAAGGAGGATTTGAAGTGTATTCAAAAAATGGAAAAATTAACTTACTTGTTTTTATTAATGCTTTTAATCGTTTCCTGCAATAAGGAGGAACAAGGCAATAATGGTAGACCAAATGATTTAGAGAAACACCTTGCAGAAGTAAATCTTACTAGAGCAGATTTAAAACTTCGTGGTAAGCTCAGGTCGATGATGGAATATGAATTCTTACCACAAGATTCTGCAATCAATAAAGAAATATTTCTAAATGAAATTCCACGGTACCAGTCTATTGCTGCGGATACTTTAATAAAAACAGTTAAAGCAAGTGTTATTCAGAATAGCTATTCAATCCTATTTAATGAAAAAGGCAAAGCGGTTAGAGAAATCTGGTGGTATGTCTATAAAGGTCAAGCCGATACTAAAAATAATACCTTTTTTTATTATGATGATAATGGAAATTTAGTAGAGCGGACAGAATTTAGACAGTATGGTAGAGGGCAGGAGGAATTGTACAAGAAGCAACTTTTTAACTATGATAAAAAAAATAGATTGATTCACTCCTGCCATATCAGCAAAGAAAAATACTGCTCTAGTTTTACTTATCATGGAAACGAGGCTGTAATTGAAACGGTGGAAACCGATGTGGAAAGTGGAGATACCATTGGAAGCAATAAGCTTTTTATGGGCAAAGATGGAGCAACTACTGACAATGATAAAAGGGAAGTCCGAGAAATTGATGAAAAAGGAAATTTAATTAAAATCTCCTGGCGAGATGGTATTTCTGGGGAAGAAAGTGCCAGGAATTTATTTACCTATGATCAAGACAATAATTTAATTCAAGAGGTCTCTTTTGGTTTGAATAATGAAATTCTTTCCATTGAAAGCCATTTCTATGAAGAAGGGAAATTAGTAGCCTCAACAAAAAACAATGCTAGAGGTTCTAGGCAGGAATATTTCAATCGAAATGGTCAAGTTATTGAATATCAAAGTAAGAGTATTGAAGAGGATTCCATCATGACTTATTCCAGTGATGTTAGGAAATACGATTCTTTTTATAATGAAATCTACTGTAAAAGAATGTGGAACCACAGCCTGTTTGGAAAGGGAGTAACGATTGATTCTTTTAGCCTGGATTATGATCAATATGGAAACTGGACCAAGAAAAAAGTATTTAAAAATGATTCCTTGGTCAAAATGGAAAGAAGAACTCTAGTCTATTATTGAGAATGTCGAAGAAGAAAATGAAAAAACAATTTATAAACCTAAACATCCGATACGATTTCCCCATCTGGAAATACAGCGTACCCCTAATTTATTCAAAAATGGAAGCTTGGATTCCTGGAACGAATTTTTGGTTTAGCGAGGAAGAAAACCAAAAGTACCGTTGTGCTTATCTTGAACCTGCGGGACTGGCGATCATCCGGATGGATGAAAGATCAACAAGGGAAAAGGAAATCGATTTTGCCAATGGAATTTGCAAGGACTCAATCTTAGATTTCTGATTTCCCCTCCACAAATTCCAAATAATACTTCAACACCAATTCCGGCGCTTCCACCAAAGGATAGTGTCCAATCCCTGCCAATTCTACCACATCCGGATTCGGAATGATCTCCTTGTATCGGTCTACCATGTGTTGTCCCGAAATCGGATCATACACTCCATCAATCAATCGAATCGGAATGCTTGCCTCTTGTATGGCGCTGACCCAGCGTGCTCGATGATCTTTTCGTTCCTGCATATAACGAATCAAAAGATGAAAAATATATTTCCCGCCATTGCCACTTACCAAAGTCCAAAAATCATCTAACTCTTTTTCTGTTGGCTGTGTATGCGGGCCGAAAATATTTTTAAAATTTTGACCTAATTTTTTTCGAGTAAATAAACGAGCGACCATACTACCAAAGGGCCCCATCAGCATTTTCTGAACCCACAAAGCTTGATGCGTTTCCGGAAATAAGCCACCATTTAAAAAACACACTGATTCAATAGCTAGGCCTTTTTGTTTGTTGGATACCCGATCTTTAAGTCGCGCCAATAATTCCTGCGCCACCGTGTCGCCATAATCGTGACACAAAATTTTGACCTGTTCAATTCCTTTGAAATTTAAAAGCTGTTCGATCAAATCCGCTTGGTCTAAAATAGAGTAGGGATACTTTTTCGGCTTGGCAGAAAAGCCAAAACCGATGAGGTCT
>CALLVY010000117.1 GCA_938015925.1 uncultured Saprospiraceae bacterium | reverse complement strand
CAACCGTAAAATAAATTCAAGAGTTGGCAAGTAAAACTTGCACTACCAAAATATCAGATGTTAGGTGCTATTGCAGGAGACATTATTGGCTCCATATATGAAAAAAAGAATATCAAAACGACAGATTTCGAGCTCTTCGCTCCAAATTGCCGTTTTACCGATGATACGGTGATGACCGTAGCCATCGCAGATAGTATTCTGCACGATAAAGACTATGCCATCGCGCTCCGCGACTGGGGTTTACAATTTCCTTTTGCCGGTTATGGCTCCAATTTTAAAAAATGGTTGGTTGGTATTATTCCAGGACCTTATAATAGTTTTGGCAATGGTTCAGCGATGCGCGTAAGCCCTATAGGCTATGCATGCAACAGTCTGGAAGCGGTATTGGCGGAAGCCAAACGAAGTGCGGCCATTACCCACAATCATCCTGAAGGCATCAAAGGTGCTCAAGCTACTGCCGCTGCGGTATTCTTAGCGCGCATTGGGTATTCTCGTGCTGCGATCAAAGCACATATTGAACAAACTTTCCACTACGACCTCAGTCGTCGCCTCGATGATATTCGCCCCGATTATCAATTCGATGTGAGTTGCCAAGGTTCCGTTCCTGAAGCCATGATTGCTTTTCTGGAAAGCAGCAATTTTGAGGATGCCATTCGCAAAGCCATCTCTATTGGTGGAGACAGCGATACCATTGCTTCTATCACGGGAGCGATAGCCCAAGCCTTTTACCGAGAGATTCCGGAGCCTATTGTACAAAAGGTAAAATCTATGCTTCCCGATAAAATGCGAGGCGTAGTAGAAGCTTTTGATTTGGCGCATGAGATTCTTCACCATTAGCCTTTTCGCTCATTCTTTTTACTCTGGGTGATAAACCCGCTCCGCTTCTGCCATAATTTTTTCCTTATCAAAAGTCATCGTCTTCGTTTGTTGCTTGGCATACATTTCCATCTGGTCGGTATAATGAGGACTGTCTTCGTGAGCCGAAGAGCCGTAAGGCACGACCGATTCTATTGCGATCTCCTCTTTGGAATATTGCACCAACTGAATATAAGACTCCCCTGCAAAAACTTTATACTGTCCTTTTTTATCGGGTTTGGAATAAATTGCTCCCAAAACTTCTGGTGCTCCCGAAATGGGAATATTGGCATTGCCCCGGATATGCCTTTGCAAGGTCCCTAATGGTACTTCTACAGATTTAAAGTGTTTTTGCAAATGCTTTTGAGCCGACTCCAATGCGGCTACCCATTCTGCTTCTGGAATGATATTGACTTCTTTTAGGCGAACCTCTTTGTCCAATCGCTCTGCAATTTTTCTCAACACTAAAATAAATACGGAAGCTCCTTTGCTTTCTACCGAAGCTTCGCGATCCCAGTTCTTTAGAATTGTTATCACTGGTGCGATCTGCGGATACTTTGCAGGATCGAGTTTAAATAGATCTTCTACATTGCTCATGCTATAAGAATAAGAAGGCGCGGGCATCCAACTTTGATCATATTTTATTTTTTTAAAATCAGCATAAGACAGTTTTTCGTAATCTTTCATCAAAAAAGGAAAACGGAGACTGCGGTTATTGTCTTCCAACATATAGCCCATCGTCGGGTTGATTTCAGATCGTTTTAAATTATCTTCAGGGGCGGTAGCATTATAGGGTTGGTTATTAGAATTAAAAACCCAGCCACTTGGTGGATTGTGTACTTGTGCCAGACTGTCTATCGGATAGTACTTCGGTGCCCAAACATTGGCAGAAGTATTTCCAGGGAGCACCTTATCCCATTCGTATGCTGAGCTGCGGTAAGGAAAATTACCATTGCCGATATAATAGATCTGATCATCGCGATCTGCATATACGATGTTGGTTGTACCAATCCCTTGTACCTCTAATGCTTTTTTAAATTCTGTGAAATTGGTGGCTTTGTTCATCCAGTACCATTGCTCCGCAGCTTTGACCGTTTGGTTGGCCGGAAATCGTAGTGCATAGAAATGACCATCTTTTCCTTTTAAGGTCAAGCCATGTTTGCTTTTATAGATTTTACGAGAAAATGGAATTTTTAAGAAGCCGATTTTGACTTTGGTTTTAAATTTTCGTTCCTCCAATTTTTCCCATTTTCCATCAAATTGGTACAGCATTTTATCTTTGGGACTTACACTTAGTTTGTAAACATCGCAAAGGTCGGGATTATTGACCGTATGCGTCCAACCAAGATTGGGCGTGGTTCCCAAAAATAAGGTAACTCCTCCAGGAAAGTTAGCGCCAATCATTTTCCAACCTTCCTCACTTTCTACATGTGCCTCATACCAGGCTAAAGGCCCTTCCAAGGGTTGGTGAGAATTACTGGCAAAAAAGGTTTTTCCATTACTGGTCTTCTTCCCACTGATGGCCATGCCATTGGAGCCTTGCGGCAACCAATCGCGACGAATCTCTCCGCTGAGTATTTTGATGATGTCGTGATGGACGCCAGAAAGCAGCGTCAGGTTTAGTACATAACCTTCCAGGATATCTTGCGGTTTGATGGGAAAAATTCCTTTGGCCAAAACTTCCGATGGATTTTTAGCCGCATAGGCATTGACGCCAGCCGCATATCCTTCCAGTACTTTTTTGAAGGTTGGAGACACCTCCTCTTCGTATTTTTCTTCTACCAGTTTGGTCGTTTCGATGGCGTAGGCAAAAAAATCAAAGATAGCGCCGTCTTTTCCCAAGACCGATCCTAGCTTGCCTTTGACTGCAAGTAGGTTGACTTGCATGGATTCAAAGTCATCTTCGGAACTGGCCCAGGCGAGCCCATAGGCGACCTCCGCATCGGTGGGTGCATAGATGTGTGGAACGCCCCATTGATCTCTGGCGATGGTGATGTTTTGAGGATTGATTTGGGCGCTGAGTATTTGGCAAAGGCTTAGCAAAAAGAAAAGAGGGACTAATTTTTTCAAAGGAGATATTTTTATTGAAACTTGTATGAATAGGATTCTAGGATTCTCTGGATTTAAAAGACCTTTTACCGGTAACCCATTTGCTCCGTCAAAGCCGCTTTACTCTTATAAAAATTACCTGTCCCAAAAGCGATCTCTTTTCCCTCTTCATTAAATAAGGTGGCTTCGGCTACGAATAAGCTCTTAGAGCGGTACTTCAGTTTTCCTACTGCTTTTATTTGGCCACTACTGACTGGTCGGATCAGGTTTACATTGAAAGAAGTCGTTAAAACGAAAAAGTCCTCTACGACGGAATTGACGGCGAAGAAAGCCGCATCGTCTAATAATTTAAAATACACAGAGCCATGCATTGCTCCTAAGGCATGGAAATACTTATCCGAAATGGTCAAAGCAACCTCGGCAGATTCTTCGGCGATACTTATTCTCGTTGTTTCGAAGAATTGAGTATTGATATTCGCTTGCAAATACATTTTTTCTAGTTTTCTAAAATGTTCTTGATTCATAAATTAGAAGACTTTTAAAATTTAAAAATTTGATATTCCCTGAGTCAGTTGGCTCAACAAAATTGGATAAAGACCTTTAGTGAAGATACAAAGGATGGATAGAAAAATATAGGCATCGGCCCAATCATTAAATTAAGGGCTGAACTTAGCCAAAAGAAAAAGGGGAAGTATTGCTACTTCCCCTTTAGGTGCCCGGAGCGGGACTCGAACCCGCACGCCCATAAGGACACATGCCCCTCAAGCATGCCTGTCTACCAATTTCAGCACCCGGGCTTACTAGGTGTATTTATTTGGTGTGCAAAAATACTAACAACTTCCTTTATTCCTATAGTTCCGCCATCTTTTTTTTTATCCCCCGAAAATGAGCTTTAATGTACAGATCTATAAGTATTCAAAAAAAAATAGAAAAAAGTGATTTTTTTTTTTGTCACACATCAAGGGGAGCTATTAATTCTAACAAAATATATGGGGATAAAAAAAATAATCTTTTTACTACCGATAACTAGAAAAACGGTACATATAATCATTTTCAAGGTACGAAACCACCGAATTAATGACTTTTCACTATGTCTCCAATCATTAATATGATATTTTATTTTAAACTATAACCGACTGTCACAAAGCGCTTAAGTGTAAGTAAAAAGCCCTTTTTGTTATAATTATTTTTTATATATTTGTTATACCAGCCAAAAAACCTTAGAAAGAGAACAATCAACCGCCTTGCATTTTAGATGCAATAACCTATCGAGAAAGTACATCAACCAATAATGATTTTAGTGCCTAAATAGCCATAACCAGCTTATCGAGCACGCTTGTTTTTAATTTGATCCAGACAAGGATTCTTCTCATTTAGCGACTGCTAAATGACCTAAACCTTATGTCTGAATACGACCCTCACTTACATCAAATACAAGCCAAATCTATTATTGCGGTTCAAAATGACACACTATAACGTTTTTCGATCACTATAACCCATGCACACACTATGGAACTGTTTCTACTATTTTCCTTGGCGCTGACTTTTGTCGCGTTTTTATCAATCGTGTTGGCAGAACCGCCAACCCCCTTTACCATAGGCAACGAAGTCGAACTTCAATTTGGCCGAGTTGTACCTATTACTATCGCACAGAATGACCCAGGCAACGGCAGTACTGGCAATGCCCTGGACACCGAACAAACTCCCACAGCAGCAACAGTCGCTGTGGAAGAACAACTACAGGTAATGTTTTAAAGACTGTTTTTTTTGACCAGGAAACTGGTCCCAGAAGGATTTTTTTAAAGAGAGATTAAGCTAACAAATTATAATCCAATATCAAGCTGCCTCTCCTATTTTCCTTCCCTCTTATCAAGGGAATGAAACATTTACAAAAACCGAACACCAACCCTGTATTCTACTATGAAACCAACAGCCGCTCAGGGTCGGCCAAACTAGCATTCGTGGTTGTCTTCAACCACTCCTTTTTTAAATGCGGTAAGAGGCATTTAAGATCAACTTTTTTTTTTGAGACCAAAGATTGGATGCCTGTTCTATTTATTTAGAATGGGCATTTCATTTTTTAAGCCTTAGCAAAGCAAAGAGTTTGGTACGCAAAGAAAGAAGCTCCTTTGGAGTACATCGGGATAATAAGAATTTGGAAAATCAGTAGAAAAGAAAAACTTACAACTTCCCGCCACCAGCAAGGGCAGCTTTGCGAAGACGTTGTAAGAAAGGAGAGGCAAATATAAAATCTTGAAGGACCGAATTATCACTTTCCACCACCTCATCTTTATTGCCTTGCCAGACCAATTCTCCATGGTGGAGCAATACGATATTGTCGCCTATTTCCATGACGGAATTCATATCGTGGGTATTGATGATCGTGGTAATATTATTTTCTTTGGTGATATCGACGATCAATTCATCAATCAATAAAGCCGTGGTAGGATCGAGGCCGGAGTTGGGTTCATCGCAGAACAAGTATTTGGGCTCCAATACAATGGAACGGGCAATACCGATACGCTTTTGCATTCCACCACTCGTTTCTGAAGGAAACTTATCATTGACGCCTTCGAGGTTTACTCTTTCCAGGCAATAATTGACTCGGTCTAGTTTTTCTTTGGCTGTTTTATTGGTAAACATATCTAAAGGGAAACGTACATTTTCCTCCACGGTCATCGAATCAAAAAGAGCCGAGCCCTGAAAGAGCATTCCGACATCCATTCGCAAAGCCCGCAATTGCTTTTTGTCGAGCTCTCCAAAATTGATATCTCCATACCAGATATTTCCTGAAGTTGGTCGGAGTAGACCAACCAAAATTTTCAACATAACCGTTTTTCCCGCACCACTCTTTCCAATGATCAGATTACTCTTCCCTGGCTCAAAGGTGGTCGAAACCCCTTTGAGTACTTCTACATCGCCAAATGATTTTCTGATATTTTCTATTCTAATCATTAATCAGAGATTCTATACCGTAAGTAATAGGGCAATTAAGTAATCTGCCAATAAAATCAATATATCGCTATAAACAACTGCTTGAGTACTTGCTTGTCCCAATTCTATACTTCCTCCTTTTACGTAGTAGCCTTGATAAGCAGGAACCGTAGTCAGGATAAAAGCAAAAACAATGGCTTTGACAAACATCATCAAGACATAATAGCTTTCAAAGAAAGATCGCACGCCTCGAATATATTCTGCATCCGTAATCCAACCAGTAGGTACACTTGACATATAACCTCCGGTGATACTAACTACTGCCGCAGTACAAACCAATAGTGGAATAACAAACAAAGCAGCAATCACCTTAGGCATGATCAAATAAGCCGCCGTATTCACGCCCATGATTTCCATCGCATCAATATGCTCTTTCTGCCTCATCCCTCCGATCTCTGCTGCGATATTCGACCCTACTTTCCCTGCCAAAACCAGACAAGTAATGGTTGGTGCCAACTCAATAATGGTACTATCTCTAACGATATAGCCGATATAATAATTAGGAACAAAACTATCTTGTAACTGGTAGGCAAACTGTACAGCAGTCACCGCACCAATAAAAACAGCAATCAGGCATACAATGACCAGAGAACCGACCCCAATATCATTCATCTGACGCATGGTTTCTTTCCAATACATAGAGAATTTCTCTGGTCGACTGATTGCCGACCGGAGCATGAGGATATAACGCCCGAAATTGTGTAAGAAGTTAAATTTCATAAATAACTAGAAGCCAGATGGTTGTGATAAAAAATATTAAGCTAGCTTCTCAAACTTGGTGCAAAAAAATTGCTTTTCTCAAAACAGGCTCAAAAATAGGTTTATTTTGATGAAAACAGAAAGTTTTTTGCTTAAGTAACGTTGAAAAAATAAATACTTGTATGAAACTTCGATTTCTGACGTATTCTATTTAATCCAAATACCTAACAACTTGAAAAAGAGGTGATTTTGGATTAAATAGACCTCAAAGATTTACGCAAGCAATACCTGTTTGCCGACAAAGACAGGCTCAAAAGAGGATTTTATTTTTTAAACAGTACTAAACGCTAGAGACTTCAAATTGTTTTACCTTTAGATTTTATAAACCAGAGGATTGTAAAAAACAGTAAAATTCGCAAAACCCTCAAATCTAAAATACAATACAATGAACGCTATAATCACCGGAGCAACAAAAGGAATCGGTCGCGCTATCGCAGAAGCTTTGGCCACCGAAGGATTCAATATTGCTTTCAATTCTCGATCCCTGGAGGATTTAGAAACATATCAAAAAGATCTACAAAGTCGTTTTCCAAATCAGCAATTTCTGATCAAGACGACGGATATGAGCAATAAGGAAGAAGTTTTGGCTTTTGCGGAATTTATTAAATCCAATTGGCAAGAAGTCGAAATCCTTGTGAACAATGCAGGGGTTTTCCTTCCTGGCGAAATCACCAAGGAAGAAGAAGGTACTCTGGAAAAACAGATCGAAACCAATCTTTATAGTGCCTACCATCTTACCCGGGCGATTTTACCTATTATGATTCCGCAAAAGAAAGGCTATGTTTTCAACATGTGTTCTAT
>CALLVY010000116.1 GCA_938015925.1 uncultured Saprospiraceae bacterium | reverse complement strand
CGAGGCAGTCATCGAAAAAAATGGAAAGAAAAGTGGAAGCACATGACGGAGGAGGACAAAGAAAATTTTAAGCAAAAATGGCAAGAGCATTGTAATCGCAAAAAGAATAAGGAGTAGCTGAAAGCTCCCTTAGCAATCCCCTCGCTCGCAATCCCGAATTTTGGATATTCCAAAATTCGGGATTTTTTTTACAGTTTTTTTCCCCATCAGCCTGAAGGGCTGCGACTCTTCTCTTTCTCTTTCGGTAAAAAGTCGCAGCCCTTCAAGCTGCCAAAGAAGCCCTACCTGACCAAGGTCGGTATCCCTTCCGCCCATTTTATTTTTTTTGCAGAATTTATTTCTAAAAAAAACACAAACTAAACCCCCTCAAAATCAACAACTTAGCATTCATTATTATTTTTTTCCAAAAAAAAGTAAAAAAATTTAAAGTAAAAAACCTCCTTGTCCGTCTTCCTAAGTATAAAGGCAATCGTAATGATGAAGAATCACCAAAATTGCGAAATAAATAGTTTGATTCTTTAACACAAGGTTGTTAGCCTGGTTTTAAAAACCAAAACAACTTTTACAAAACCAAAAAATTATGCGACCATTTAAGTTTTTCTTCACCGTTTCAGTAGGACTGATTTTATTCTTTTTCCTTGCAAGAGTCTTCCTCTTTGCGATGATGATTGCAGCAGTGATGAGTGTCTTATTCTTCATCGCTCAGAAAACCAAAAATTTCTTTCGACGCCTTAGCTGGGAAGACGATTCCTACCGCTACGGATCACATCATAACTACCGCTTCGAAGAAGCGCCTTATCGAATGGAAAAGAGAGGATGGAAATTTGATCGAGAACTTTTAGTAGATGATTGGGAGGTTTCCCAAGAGCGACTATTTGCAGAAAAAATTATTCCAGTAAGATAAAAATCGTGGGAAGTGCAACCATCACTTCCCCAAATCAAACAGTATTCAATTAATAATCTTAAAACTAAAAAATATGTGTAATCAACATGCTTTTCATCAAAAAATCAGAGCCCATCACGCCAAAAAAAGACAGCGTCGAGCTCATTACTTTGAACAATGGGCCAAACATAAAGGCTTCGGTCAAAATCACTTTACGCCTCCGGTAAACGTACAAGAAGATGATGACAAATACGTCCTTTTTCTTTACGCTCCATCCTTGACCAAAGCGGATTTTAAAATCGCCCTGACCGATCGTTTGCTAACGATCTCGGCAGATGCCAAAGAGCAAGATGCCGCCAAATGGCGCAGACGAGAGTTTGAGCCGGGAGGATTTAAAAGACAATTTGAATTGAATGAAAAAATCGATACGGAAAGTATCGCAGCGGAATACAAAGAGGGTATTTTGAAAGTGACGCTCCAAAAGCTGGAAGGTTTTACGACCAAGCGCTCGGACATCACTGTAGCTTGATAGTTGGTCGATCAAAACCCGTTTCTAATTGGTAATTAGGTTTTAAGCAGCTCCCTCATCGGAGCTGCTTTTTTTATCTATGCAACAATCGTTTTTCCATAAAAACTTCCTCTATCCATTCCCCTTCCCAATACATCGATTGCTTTTCTCTACCATATTCCACAAAGCCTAACTGCTGATACATCGCCAATGCTTTAGTGGAAACATCCCTTACACTCCAATTTATTTTTATTCTCTGACAAATCCCGTATATGAGTCAATCAAAACGAAGAAAAAACTTAAACCCGCTCCAAAGCCACAAAAGGTTGACTCGGCAATTCCACTCGAATCTCATCGCCTGGAAAAACCATTCCTTCTGCTAAAACGATTCCCATAATGCCAGATTTTCGAATCAGCTTCCCTGCTTGATCTTTATCCAAAACCGCCGCCATCAAACCTGCTTGAATTCCATCCAATTGATGGCAAGGATTTCTCAATCCCGTTACTTTCACTATGGCCTCTTTTCCCAAATACAGTAGCGTATCCTTGGGCAATCCCAAGAGGTCGATTCCCTGAGTGGTGATGTTCTCCCCCATTTCTCCAGCAGCAATACTAAAACCTTTGGTCTTCAATTCTTCGTGCAATTCTCGATGAATCAAATGCACTTGCCGGAGATTGGGTTGATCTGGATTGGCTCTAACTCGCGAACGGTGTTTTACTTTTTCTCCTTGATGAGCATCCCCTGCTACGCCCAAACCTTTGAGCAAACGAATTTCTTTTTGGGGAAATTTATGCATGGTGTGCGTAGCACTTAAATGTACGGCTAAGATTTTTCCATTCATTGCAAACTGGATTTAAGGTTTTATTGCTTTAAATAAGTACTCGCAACTTCCTCCGAAGTCAATCCAAACATCGGCGGTGTCCTTACGCCCAACATTCCCAAATAAAAATACAACTGTCCTCGGTGGTGAATTTCATGCTCCGCCATCGCCCGCAACCATTTCCACAAAGTAAGATCTACTCCTCCTGGAGTTCTACATTTTTTATTTAAATCATCAGGCGTCAGTTTCGAAAATATGGCTTGAGATTCGTCGTAACACTTTTGGTAATAGTCTATGGTGGCTTGATAGCCCATTGCGAATTCCGTTCCACAGCCACTGTATTGACTTTGTTTAAACTGCGCATTTTCGGCATACATCTGCCGCTCGATATTGGCCAAATGTCGGATGATATCACCGATGGTAAATTTGCCTTGTTGGTAAGTCCATTCGATTTTATCTGGCGGAATGATTGGAAATAATCTTTGTGTTCTGAATTTGAGCCGGGAGTAGTATTTTAGAAAATCTTCGATATTGGTGATTTGCATAGCGGTTGATTTAGAAGGCTAAAGTTAAAGGTGATGGTTTCTACTAAAATTAGTTTTTCAATACCAGACTAAAAAAAGGTACAACCGCAGAGCGATTGCACCTTTTTTTTATGGAGTAAAAGAAATATTTCGAATGCTATTTTTTTCGCAAGCGAAATCTAGTTAATCAACATCCCAGCAATACTAGCCGTAATCCAAGAAGCAATAGCTCCGCCGATCATCGCTTTCACTGCAATCTTTGAGATGTCTTTTTTACGCTCCGGAGCGATTCCTCCGATTCCTCCCATCTGAATTCCGATGGAGGCAAAATTGGCAAAACCACACAAAGCATAACTTGCGATGATCGAAGTACGATCTGATATTTCTCCTGCTACTCGCAATTTACTCAAGTCTTTATAAGCAATCAATTCAGTCAATACGATTTTTTCTCCCAACAAGGTTCCCAGCGTTCCCGCTTCTTCCCAAGGGGCTCCCATACACCAAGCCAATGGACGGAAAATAAATCCAAAGATTTCGGCCAAAGAAGTATTACCAAAACTCAAAATGCCATCAATCATTGCCACCATTGCGACAAATGCGATCAACATGGCACCGATATTTGCAGCCAACTTCAAGCCATCTGTTGCTCCATCTCCCAGTGCCTCCATGGCATTATCCGCGGTTTTTTCTACATTGATGGTAAGGGTTCCTTTCGTTTGGGAAACTTCTGTTTCAGGATATAAAATTTTAGCGACGACAATAGCCGCAGGAGCACTCATGATCGAAGCCGCCATCAGGTGACCAGCGATGCCAGGGATATCACTCAACATGGCAACATAGATCGCCATCACTCCACCCGCAACGGTGGCGAAGCCACCAACCATAATGGTCATCAACTCAGAGTTGGTCATGCTTTTAATAAATGGCTTCACCAAAAGTGGTGCTTCCGTTTGTCCAACAAAAATACTTCCGACGACACTCAGGGTTTCCGAACCACTTGTCCCCATCGTTTTTTGAACCACTTTGGAAATTCCTTTGACAATAAACTGCATGATGCCTACATGGTAAAGCACCGCGATCAAAGCGGAAAAGAAAATAATGGTAGGTAATACTCTTACCGCAAAGTTGATTAAAGGAACTTCTACTTTTTCGGTAACAAAGGAGGCAAAAAGAAAATCTCCTCCGATATCAGAGAAAGACAATAGCTTTTTTACCAACATATCAAAAAACTCAAAGAAGGGCAATCCTATGGGTGTTTTTAGAATAAAAAGGGCAAATACCATTTGTAGTCCTAAGCCCCACATCACCAATTTATAATCAATCTTTGAGCGGTTATTACTCAATAACCAGGCAATTCCCAGTAATACAAATACTCCAATTATACCAGTAAATCTTTCCATAGTAGTTTTGTCAAATTGTTTTTCGTTAGAAGTCTCACCAATCTCAAAAGAAAGACCATAAGATCCTGAGACTTTATTCGGAAGGAAAAATTAGTACAAATAATCCAAAGCGCCAAGTTTGGCAGGAGCAATTTTAAAAGAGACTAGACACCTTTATAACCTGGCGGAAATAAACTTATCCATTTTTTTTTGAATTTTGGTACATTTTCACTTGCAGCCCGACGACAGTCCTCGTTCTTTCGCTCAATAAATGAGTGCGCTGGAGCTTATGAATCTCCTTTGTCGATTTGTCATTTATTGTTCTTCGAGATCGCTCAGTTAGCCTGACAGTCAAGCACTTAGAGGATTTACCAAAATCAAAATGGATAAATTTATCTTTTTTCCGTCCCTTTACCTATTTCGCTCAAAAAAGCCCTCAATTCTGCTTCTTTTTGGGTACCGATCAGAATAGATTTTCCATTGCGCAGCAATAGTTTCAAGCCTTTATTGCCATCAATAATATAAGCCATACCGCTACTCGTCATTCTTACGCCCCAGCCTCCATATTGGCTAATGGCATTGTATTCCGTAATTTCCCAACTAGATACATCCGACCAGGAAATCACCGTGGGCTTAAATTGATAAGGTTGTAAATGGTAGGTAATGACATCTTGGTCGATAGTACAAACCAGCTGTGCAGATCGCAATAACCAAAACACCCCGCCAAAAAGCAAAGTCATCAAAACAATAGTGATCATCAAGGCATAGTCGCCCATGGGTTTATCACCATAAGGCTGTCCGAGGTATAATTGATAATAGGATGCTCGAAGCAAGAAAAAATAAGTAAACAAGACCGAAGCGAGGAGGATGCCCCAGAGCCATTTGGATTTATGTTTTTGCTGTTCTGTAAATTTCATAGTCAAAATAGAATTTTTCTGTGCTTAAATTTTACCTTTTTTCTAAGACTCAACAATTGGCAAATCCAAATTACTGGCCCAGTCGGTCCAGGAGCCATCATAGATTTTCTTTTTTTGCAAGCCTGCTTTTTCTGCTGCCAGGGCGACCACACAGGCGGTGATTCCTGAACCACAGGAAAAAATCAATTCCTGCTCTCCTACTCCTTTGTCGGCAAATATTTTTTTCAATTCCCTTTCCTCCAGCATTTTTCCATCTTTGACCACTTCGGTATGAGGTAAACTTTTGGAATTGGGAATATGGCCGCCGCGCAATTCTGCTCTGGGTTCTGGAACGGTTCCATGGAATCTTCCGTCTGAACGGGCATCAAGAATTAAGGAAGTCGCTTCC
>CALLVY010000115.1 GCA_938015925.1 uncultured Saprospiraceae bacterium | reverse complement strand
CTAAACGATGGCCTAGAGCAAAATGGATTTTTATCAATTCTGCATTGCTTCCATTTGCCTGAATGTACTCTAATACGCTTAATAAGCTATCTACTTTATGGCTGGAGGCCATAGAAGGTATTTGTAGTAAAAAAACAAATGATACCAGTAGATAAACTAATCTCATGAATTGTCCGGGTTTTAAGAATTATGAGAATTCTTACAAGATGTTTTTGCAAATTCTATTCCATACCGTGAAATCTACTAGTCATTTGATAATTAATTGCAATACCCATTTGCCAATGAACTCAGACTCCAACTCAGATAATAGAAAATTATTAATTTGGCACCTTTATTGTCTTTTACAACATGTTCTCCTTCCCCGCTTGTCTCTTCTTATCTCCTTTACCATCCTCCTGATTTGTGCTTACAAAATGCATTAAACTAACAAGTTTTCGATGAAGATTTTTTCCAATTTCTTATCTGTTCTTTTTATTTGTTTTCTCTTTATAAATAATTCAAGAGCGGCAACTTTTACCTCTATAGCTGGAGGAGATTTTGATCTCCCAGAGACCTGGGATGTTGGAGGAGGAATGACCCCCGGAGCGATGGACGATGTTATTATTAAACATAATGTCTTTGTAGACCTTACGAGTAAAAAAACAATCAAAAGCCTTTCCTTAATTAATGATGCAGTCCTTTTTTCAGGGCTTGAAATTCGAGGAACAGATTCTTTAGTGGTCTCAAATAATGTCCAGGCTACCTCAACGAACAGTATCGGAAATGTACATCTAAAAGTGATTGAATCTACGACCTTCATTATTAATGGAGATTGTAATTTTTTAAGAGTTACCGGAAATACTTCTGATGCTTACCTCACCTTTGTTTTAGAAAATACATCAAAGACTTTTATTAAAGGATTATTGGAATTTGATTATCAAGGTTCTGGTTCTAGTGAAGGAATAAAAGAAATTATTGTACGAGGTAGTGCATTACTAGATGTAGAGGGGGAGACTCGATTTAGAAATAGTGCGGGGCACGATTTTAATGTTGGGCTTTATGGTGCCGGTAAAGTTATCTTGAGAGATAGCTTAACGCTTATGTTAACCGGAACTGGTGCGGAAGCAGGGATTACCCTGCATGATTCCTCTGATCTTCAACTATTGTCAAGTGTTTATATCTTCAATTCCTCTACTACCGGTGGAGACTATGCTAAATTAAGAGTCCGAGAGGCATCAAGTAATCTGTATATACAAGATGATGTATATCTGGAATCTGTGGGGGCAAAAGTGAAGCTTCAAGTCGAAGGTACAGAGGGCGTTATGAGTATAGGAGGCGATATCGTGATGAATGCTTCTGCTCAAGATGAGGCCATTATAAATATTATTGAACAAGGGGAAATAAAACTGGGAGGGAATATCTTACGTCAAACCGATTTTGGAAAACTAAGCATGGGGGATGATGGAGCTCTTGTCTTTAATGGTTCTGAACCTCAAACGATACCTCAAAGTAAATTGGCAGGCTCCGGTGATGATTCTTTATTTTTCGGAAAAATTATTCTAGAAAATACTTCTCTACTACCAATGGTGCTGACAGAGGATTTGCTCATTCAAGATTCCTTAATACTAAGAAACGGAAATTTACAGACGAGTGAATTGGCAAAAGTAATCTTAGAAGATAGCGCTACGATATCTGGAAGTAGCACCGCCTACATTGAAGGGCCCGTCAGAAAACTGGGATCTACCGGAGGACAAAATCTAACGATTCCAATCGGGACGAGTAGCATGTATGCACCAATCACTATTACAGCAATTACGAGTGCATCATCAGATGTGACTTTTCACTACGCGAGTGAGCCACCTCCATTTGGGGTAGAGGAATTAGGAATTGGAGTTGATAGTGTATCTACCAATGCAGGATCTTGGAAAATAGAAAAAAATGCCAGCACCGGTCTCTTAGATGTTACCCTAAATTGGGAAGACTCTAGTGACGCAGGGGTAACAGATATTGATGATGTAGTGGTAGTCGGTTGGGATGGAACGGAATGGGTAGATTATGGTCAAGAATCTTCTGGTGTGGAAGGGGCAGGTGGATATGTAACCAGTATTGCGAGCGAGCCTCCACCATTTGGAGTAGAAGAATTTATGCTCGGTTTTAATTCTTCTGGTGCCTTGCTTCCTGTAGAGTTGAAAAGGTTTAAAGCCACTCCTGAATCGGGTCGCGTTAAGCTGGAATGGAAAACAGTATCAGAAATAAATGCAAAAGTTTTTGTAGTAGAACGTTCTGCGGATGGAGTCCATTTTGAAACCATACATTTTGTGGATAGCAAAGGAGCTATTTCTACTCCGGCACAATATTCTACTACAGACCGTTCTCCAATATTTGGTTGGAACTACTATAGACTCCGAATGATTGATAACGATGGTTCTTTCGATTATTCTCCGATAGAGGTGGTGAAATTTAAGGACAATGGTTCGATACTGGCCTATCCAAATCCGGTAAGAGAGGTACTTTATATTCAAGACACCGAGTGGATAGAGGAAGAAGTGAGAATCGAAATTTATGATAGAAATTCCACTAGGATAATGGAAAAGGTAATCGAGTTGAATCGCGCGCCTTTTCATCTGGCGATTGCGGGGATACACGAATTTCCTTCCGGTTATTATATCGTAAAAATAACAGGAAAAGCAGGAAGCAAATTTGTGAATTTTGTGATAGCGGAATAAAAACTATTTATTAGGAAAGTGCAACTATTCAGCCCTAACGAAAGTTGATTAATAGCCTGAAGGGGTGCGACTGTTGATTGATGCATAGTAGTGTTTTAGAAATACTATAATGGGCAATCCTATAGGCTGAATGTTTACAAAGAAGTTTCAATAAAAAAATTGATCTCGAAGACTTTCGGGATCAATTTTTTTATTGGCTAAAGCCAAACCGACCTTCCTAATTCTTAAGCCAAAAAAAAATATCCTCACCGACTAAGGGTAAAAGCTTCCTTAGGTGTTTACAAAGTAATTCCACCAGAGAAATAACCACTCTGAAGAAGTAAACATCTAAAAGCTAGCCTATGAAAAATCAACTTTCTCTTCCTTTTTTGATCTTCTTCCTTTGCAGTTTTTTGTCAACGATCTCCGTATCTGCACAAGAAAAAAAGACCACCATTTCAGGATATCTCACGGATGCCACCAGTGGAGAAGCACTCCTCTACGCCAATATTTACCTAAAAAATACCACCACCGGAGTGAATACCAACGAGTATGGTTTTTACTCCATAGATATTCCCATGGATGAAAGCGTAACGGTGGTTTATTCTTACGTAGGCTACCAATCGCTGGAGAAAGTAGTTCAACAAAATCAGGCAAACACCATCAATATCGCCTTAGAAACCGCTGGCACCGATCTGGCAGAAGTAGAAGTCGTCGCTACCCGCGAAGACAGCGGCAAAGAAGAAATAAGATCCACCCAAACCAGTACGATCCACATTCCATTAGAACAAATACGAACCATCCCGTCCCTGGGCGGAGAAGTCGACATCATCAAAGTAATCCAATTGATGCCAGGGATTGCCAAGGGTGGGGAAGGAGGTACCGGAATGTTTGTACGCGGCGGCGATGCCGATCAGAATTTGGTCTTGCTGGATGAAGCGACGGTTTATAATATTGGTCACCTCTTTGGTTTCTTTTCCGTCTTCAATCCAGATGCCTTAAAAGAGGTATCGGTGATCAAAGGCGGCTTTCCGGCACAGTTTGGTGGACGCTTGTCTTCCGTGTTGGATGTAAGAATGAAAGAAGGGAATAATAAAAAATGGCGCGTAGAAGGCGGCATCGGTTTGCTCTCTTCCCGGCTGACGGTGGAAGCGCCAATAATAAAAGACCGCGCCTCTTTTTTAATCTCCGGAAGAAGAACTTACATCGACAAAGTCCTCAAAGCTGTGGAGGTGCCTTTGCCTTATTATTTCTATGATTTGAATGCCAAAATAAATTATAAAATCTCGGATAAAGACCGCTTGTTTTTTAGTGCCTACTTCGGTGATGATGTTTTGAAGTATGATGAAAATTCTGCTTTGGAAGAAGCGGATATAGATTTTGATTTGGGCTTTGGTTTTCAGTTGGGAAATTTTATACAAACCTTGCGTTGGAATCATATTTACACGCCCAAATTGTTTTCCAATTTATCAATTATTCACACCGCCTTCAATTATAATATCCGAGGAAATATTGAGAATAATTCGGTTTTGATCAAATCCGAGATAGAAGATATTGGGGTGAAAATGGATTTTGCAAATTATCAATCGGAGAAGACAAAAATTCGTTTTGGAAGCCAAATGATTTTGCATCGTTTTCGTCCAAATATTCTTAGAGCAGAAGGGGACGTTGCAGAGTTTGTTGAAGATCGCCAAGGCGCATTTAGCAATACGCTAGAGGTGGCATTGTATGGCAATTACGAATTTCAAGCGACCGAAAAACTAAAATTGAGTGCCGGGCTTCGCATGACTGGCGCGCGGGTAGTGGCGCGTACTTATGCCAATCCAGAGCCTCGAATCTCCGCCAATTACCTGCTCAATGATCGCCAAAGTTTTAAGTTGAGTTATAGCCGAATGACACAATACATGCATCGGGTGAGTAGTTCTACGCTTGCATTGCCTACCGATCTTTGGTACCCCGTTTCCAAAAATGTTCGCCCGCAAAAATCTTCTCAGATCGCTGGTGGTTTCCATCAGTATTTTGAAAAAAGCAAAATGAACTTGAGTTTGGAAGCCTATTATAAAAGCATGAAAAATTTGATTGAATACAAAGAAGGCAGTAATCTGATTTTGAATGATGACTTTGAAGACCTGCTCTTACAAGGCGATGGAAAATCCTGGGGCTTAGAGTTTTTGCTTCGCCGCCAAAGCGGAAAAATCAATGGCTGGATTGGTTATACCCTGGCTTGGAGTCGCCGACATTTTGATCAGCTCAATGAAGGCGAAAAATTCTGGGCTAAATACGACCGGCGCCATAGCCTCAGTGTAGTGGCCAATTGGGACCTGAGCAAAAAAATGACTTTCTCTGCGGTTTGGGAATATGCCAGTGGTGCTCGTTTTACGCCTTTGCGGGCACAATATTTTTTCCCCAATGCGGCATTGACGGATTTAGAAATCATTCCGGTTTATTCCAAAAGAAATGAATTTCAATTGTCGCCTTCGCACCGCTTGGATGTCAACTTAGTGATCCGAAACAAAGCCAGAAAACGCTACCGCACGGAATGGCACATCGGCGCTTATAATGTCTACAATCGAGCAACGCCTTACACGATCCGAGTCCGACTAGATGAAAATACCGGCGCTTTAAAATATGAACAACCGGGCTTGTTTGGCTTTTTGCCTTCTATTGCTTACAATTTTAAATTTTAGGGGGCGTGTTTTGGGTTTCCCGCAGATCGCGCAGATGTCGCAGATTTTTTACGATGAAACGTCATCAGCGAAATCAGCGGGACACCCTTCACAAATTGTTTACGATCGAGCGTCATTTTTTTGTTTCCCGCAGATCGCGCAGATGTCGCAGATTTTTTACGATGAAACGTCATCTGCGAAATCTGCGAAATCAGCGGGACACCCTTCACAAATTGTTTTCGATCGAGCGTCATTTTTGAG
>CALLVY010000114.1 GCA_938015925.1 uncultured Saprospiraceae bacterium | reverse complement strand
TGTATCGGTGTTTTTCGCGTCTCTTCTACCTCGGGAATGTCTGAAAAAGGCTGAATGCTATTGAGTGGAATAAACAGACGTTTTCCTGCCCGAGAAGCATATTTTTCGACGGTCAAGTCGCATTGGCGTTCTACGATCGCTTGGTTTGGATGGGCACTCAAGGTCCATTTCTGAATAGTACAGGAAGCTAAAGGCGTTTTTTCAAGGAATTTTTTTCTCTGATCTTCTTCTGATAAATTGGCGGCATAGTACCGGTACCTTTCATGGAATACCCCGTGCAAGGTGCTTTCTTCTGTGATTTTTGCCGCACCGGATGCTTTTAGTTCGATCGTAGCTTTGCGAATCGACTTATTGTCATCCGCGGTACTTTTGGGGGTACGGATCAATTCCCCTCCATCTTCCGTATAGCGCAATACATAGCGGTCTTCATTTCCAAAGCCAATATAGTTCGGCGGGTAATTGCTGGCGGTGCATTCCAACCAAATGTCTTCAGAAGGAATATTGAGAATAACATGATTAAAATAAGGAAGGGCAAAATCTTCCTGAATGGGAAAGTCATTACTGCCAGAGCTGATGAGTGTTGGATAGGCTTTGATACCACTTGCGAGAAGCATGGATTTCATAAAATTGGTGAGCGCCTTGCAGTCGCCGTATTTGTTTTTTTCTACGTAGTGGGCATCAAAAGTTTGCCAACCACCAATGCCCAATTGTACGCTGACATAGCGGGTGTTTTTTTGTAAATAATCATAAAGAATTTCTATTTTTTCAACATCTGTTTGGGCATTAGCCGTGAGGGATTTTACTTGAGCGGCCATCTCTGGCGAAAGTTGATCTTTGCCTTCATTGAGCTGGTGCATAAAAGCGCCGTAATGTTTCCAATCCTCCATGCTGCCTCGATAACCTTCGACTTCAAAATCATGTGGAATAATAGCGACCCAAGGAATCGTGGAGTAATAATTTTCATTATACGATTCTGGTTTTATTGCTTTTAGATTGCTGGCTTCCCAGTGGTATTTTTTTACGGCTTGTTTGCTGGTTTTTGGAGTGATGTTGGTGTTGAAAGCGCGATAACTAATTTCCATAGCAAGGGGAATTTCTACTTCATAGCTGGCCGTTTGGATGGCGGTATGATAGCTTTGGAAATTCCAAAGCGGATAAGTTTGAATGCCATTATAAGTGATTTCATATTCATACTCAATGGTGTAGGGATAGCTGTTGTGAAAAAAATCAATGACTTTAACTCGATCATCTTCGTAGATAGAAAAATTAGAAACAGAAGAATAATCTTTGATTTCTTTTTTGGAAATCTGTTTGACTTTTTGCCCCAATGCATTGTAAATTTTGGCTTTTAACAAAGTGATTTTTCTTTTTGGATCATAATGAACCACCAACCTATCCGCCTTGCTTTTTTGATCCAAAAGAGTGATGGCGCTTTTGACGCTAAGTACTCCTTTTGCTGGACTGCTTACGGTAAATTTTTCTTCACTCAAGCGAACGACCTCATGCGCATTCTCTTTCAGACTATCTGGAATTTGAAAAACAGCATAAGCTAAATTATCCTGCGCATTGGCTAAAAAAGTAAATACAAAAAAGATCGCCAGACTACCTGTAAATCGCATCATCCTAATGGTTTTTTAAACACTACTTAATTAGTAAAATTAGTTACCCGTTTTTTTCAATAAAATAGGTTCTTGTAATTTTTCAAAAACCTGATCGAAAAAAGCTTTTAAATTTTGATACTCAAAAGGAGAATAGGAAAGCTTGTTGAGTTGGAGCTTAGTAGAAACTTGAAGCTTGTCACCAACTAGGCTGTGCTGGTAAAAGAAGCTTGCTCCTTTTTCATGGATTGTGATGTTGATGGGTTCAGGAAGGGATTCTATCTGGTATCCTTCTGGCATCGTGAAGTTGAAAATGTATTGCTCTCGGGTAGGGTAGGTCATGTCGATGGGGTAGAAACGATTTTTGAGTTTTAAAGGGTTTTCAGAATGATCAGAATAGAGGATAGGTTGGAGGTACAAAAGATCGCCCGCTTCCTGGATGGCCTCCGGGATGGTACAATCGAATTGATCCATAAAATCTTTATCTACATCGTCTTCATTGCGGGCTTCAAAATTACTCACGGTTGCTTCTGGGAATTGTTCGTTGAGTCGCTCTTGCCAATGGTTGTCGCCCTCTTCTACATTGTCCATGTCGTAGCGTTCATCTACGGCGTCATAAGCCGTATATTTTCCTCTTACATTAGCCTCCAGGATCCCTGTTTCATTGATTTTTGCACTGACCATGATGGTTTGTTTGGAAAGAGTAGGATTGATGTCAATCCATTTGGAAGCTGCACCATTGACTAGCCAGCCGATGCTATTCAAAGCATTGGAACGTGGAATGTTGGGAGGTCGATAGGAACTACCAAGATCGAGAATGGTTTCTTTGCCTTCTGCTAGGGTGTAGACCATCAGGTGGTTGAATTGATCAATAATTGGATAATTGGGAATCATCTTTCCATGTGATCTTGTACTGACCAGAAGTGGATAGACTTCAAAATTATAGGCTTTAAGTAAAGCCATCAACATGAGATTCATTTCGCCAGAACTGACCTCTTTTTTCTCATATAGTCGATCTAGTTGGTCGGAAGCAAAGTCACCATAATATCCACTTGAGCTTAAGTTTTTTTGTAAAAAATCGCAGGCCGCTTTTATCTTTTCTGATTCTGTCTCTGCTTGATCAATGTAAGGTTTTGCAGCAGCCAATAGTTTTTTGGAGTTTTTAGAATTGAGGTATTGTTGGCCGAGGTACCGATGCTCTTTGATTTCTCTGGCGGCATCTTCCCAGGTTTCCAGGAAGGCTTCTTTTCGACCATCCGGGTAATGTATTTTACTGAGTTGAAAACGGATCCCCAAGCGGTAGTCGTCCATGCAAGTAATAAATTTTTCTTCTTCGATAGCAGGAATGTTTTTGAGAATAAAAGGATTAGTGGCTTTGACTATTTTGAGACTACTGCCATATTCTGAAGCATTCAATTCCTTGGAGGCATTGGTTAGCTCATAGCCATTGAGTAAGAAAATATATTCAAAATATTGAGCGATGGTGATTTTGAGTTCGCTGTGTACAATGGGAATGTCTTCTTGGAAATACCAGTCTGTTAGATGCGTCAAACCATCCGAAATGATTTCGTAGTGGTATTCAAAAACAGAACCGACTTGCAGGTTTGGAATGGAAAAATTTTTAGAACTCCAATACTTATTTTTTACTTCATTGTAGATTTCTTTTTTAGGAACAGATTGCTTGCTGCCATCGGGTAAGAAGACTTGTGCCCGGATATTTCTTAATCTTTGAAAAGCATCATAGTGTTGATAGGGAATAAAAACATTCCCTCGATCAAGGCCACTTTCTTTGAGTATTTTTACTCGGCGAACCCGGTTGAATTGATATTGAAAACCTCCGTTTTCTTTTTCTACTGTTTTTATAATTCCATAATCGCAAAGGACTACTGCTTCGGCATCGGCGTCGAATTCGTATTCCGTCATGGCCAATTCTTCTGGCGAAATTTTGCCCCATTTTATCGGGTCACTTTGTGCATAGATATTTAAGTAAGAAAAAATAAAAAAGAGGAGAGCTAATGTTCTCATGTGGCTTTATATTAGATTGTTTTAAATAAAAACGGACCGGACTTTGGAATATCCAAGGATAAGCCTGAATTTTGGCAAAGCTTGGTATCGCTGATTAAATTTGTTTTTCAAAATATAGAAAAGGAGAAGTGCAAATGTTTACTTTTGTAAACTTTCCGTGTCTTTCGAAATCTAAGGTATCAATTGAAAATCAAAAGACAGAAAAGAAAACAGAATATTTCCTAAAAATTATTTTTTGTCCATTATTTAGAAGCACTCCATATGGAAAAGAGCATCGCTCAACAAACGACAGAGTTAATCGCCCGTGATTTTGGATTAGACATCGGTGATAAGCCATTAACGGAACAAGAACTCTTTGATTTGGTGGCCAATGAGGTCGCTTATATGATCGAACATCGGCTCGAATCTCTTTTTAGTTTACTCTATCGACTGGATGTTTCGGAGCAAAAAATTCGCGACGGCTTGGCGGGAGATGCGGAGCAAGCGGCCAATGTTACCATCGCTCAATTGATCATAGATCGCCAAAAACAACGAATTTTTACCAAACAAAAATACCGTCAGGAAAAACTAGAAGACTTGGGCGATTTAGAATATTGATTTTTTTAATGAATCATAACTTTCTGAAAAAAACGACCACCATTATCGGTCTTTAATTCCAGAAAATAAATGCCAGTTTCCAGATCCACTACGTCGATTTTTTGAACACAATCACTTTTACAGCGATACGCTTGATCCAATATTTTTCGTCCCCATTGATCCCAAAAAATAAATTGTCCATCTCCTTCCAGACCATCAATATATAAAATGTCGTCTACCGGATTTGGCCAAACATGAATCGCAAAAGTCAATGGATTTTGCGTCATAACGGATGGGGTAAAGGTTACCTGCAAAGTATCATAAGCCAAACAGGAAAACGCATCTTCGACAATCACACTAAATTCAAAAACCCCAAGCCCCAAAACAGTACCATCGACCAGCAAGCTTTGTCCCGTACTTCCATCCGACCATTCTACCACAGAAAAGCCTGGATCAACCTCCAATAAAACAGAGGCCGTCTCACTCAAAATCGTATCCTGCCCAAGATCAATGATGGGCTCACTCACGATCGCTTCAACTTTTATTAATCCCGTACTACAATCTCCATCGGGTTTACTGATTTGATAATAAATTCGACCATTCCAATCTCTGGGATAATACAACTCTGAAAAATCATGGCTGATCCCACTTCCGGAGAATAAGGTCAAGTCGTCGGTGCTTCTCGTAATGGGTTCTGGTACGGCGAGGTAGAATAAAGTATTGACGGGATTTTGTAGTTGCATATAAATGGCTAAGGAGTCTCCTGCTTCCATCGTCAGGCCATTGAGAGCAATGGCAGTCCATGCGGTAGGGCTACTTACATTGATCGGAATTGCACCCAGATAATCCCAGGCCGTAGCATCCAACTCATACCCAAGATGACTGCCCTGCCGGGTGTAAATATCTACCAAATGCTGCCCAAAGGTATCGACTTTAATTTCAAAAGAATCAAGAGCCAAATCCACATCCGCCTGCAAGTCAAACATAATTCCATTCCAATCTCGATCAAATAAATCATTGGCGACCAAGCTATTGTTTTCCTGAAAATTTCCGCGTACCGCTTCGGCATAATAACTGGTACTTTCAGATAATAATGGTGTTTGGAAACTAGGGCCAGTACCGACAAGCATACCATTGGTCGGAGCATCGTACCAACGGATGGAATCGCCCGGAGCGGCATTGGCGAGCAAGGTCGTGCTATTGTCTTCACAAATAGTAGAACCAATTCCTTCCAGGAGAGGGATGCCAACGAAAAAATCCGAAAAGGATAGAACATTGTTAAAAGTATCGCCGTCAATAGGTGCGTTTATGGAAATATTGAAAAGATACTCCCCTGCGATCGAAGAGTTGATATTGAAAATTAAGTCTTCTTGTTCACAATGAAGTAAACCGTTTTTAAGGGTGTCTCTAAAAAGGAGGGACCAACTAGCGTTTTGGTTTTTGACGATGAGTTCGACAGGAATCGCTTGGGTATCATCCAAACCTCGATTGATAATGCTTAGAACGTATTGGCTAGAACTTGTTCCACAGTCCGGCGCGATACTATTTTTAAAATCGAAAATACTATAATCTATAAAATCAGGGGTCTCCAATAATTGTTCAGGAAGGTCTGCATCTCTTGCCCGACTAAAAAGCAGATAGTGGCCTGCGTTATTGAGGTGGGTACCATCTCCCGAATCGTAGAAAGGATCTATCTGGTTGGTATTGTCGGCGAGTCCACTCCAGAAATCCAAAACATAAGGACTGTATCTGGCGGTAAGAGAATCGCGAACGTCCAATTGTTTTTGAATGGGAATGCTGTTGCCATTATAGTTTTTGGGTTGGGTGGTGCATACCCAGATTGGAATATTGGCGTTCTGTGCAGTGCTTACGATGACTTCAAAATTACTCAATTGCTCCGCTACCGAATAGCCGGAAGAGACATCATTGGAAGGTAAATTGATGATGATGCCATCGGGCGAAAGGCTAATGGCCTCGCTGATGTTTCTGGTAGAATCTGGGCTAGGGCGATTGTTTGGTGGAACAAAATCGTCTGGCATCAACCAGTAAGTGGAGTAGCCGCCACGAGCGAGGTTGCTGACTTGATAATTGGGATTGATCGTTTGCAAATGATCGCGGTATAAATTGACCCAGGCGCTGTCAAAAGGACTGGCTCCAGCCCCCGCAGCGGTAGAAGATCCTAGGACGACAATATGCAAGCTACTGTCTACGGCACAAGGATTCTGTGCAGCAAGAATAAATGGAAATAAAAAAGGAAGGAGCAAGAAAAGGGCTTGTATTGCGCCCGTCGAAATAAGCCGTTTCATTAGGAGTCGTTTTGTTTGGATTCAAAAGTAAATTTTAGACATGCTCTTATTTGGGAGACGGAAGTTAATGAAAAAGTGAAATGTTATCCCCTTGATTTGGAAGCTATTTTTTTGAAAAAAAGTCTGGTCGAGCGGAGGAGCGGGTAGAAACCAAGGTTAACTTCCTTGAATTGATATTTCTTAGCCGAAGGAGACTAAATTTTTTCTCGGTATATTTGTTGTAGATCATGGAATAAACCGATTACACATGAAGCATTGGCTATTTATTTTTGTCTTGTTTTTTTTAGGAAGCGATACGGTGCAGGCACAAGATGCCTATACGCAGGCGGCTGGTTTGCGGCTAGGGCCACTCACTGGATTGAGTTATAAACGATTTGTGACCTTTGCAGGAACGGTGGAAGGAATTTTGGGCTATAATTTTACAAATGGCAGAACCTTTTCCCTGACCGGATTATACGAGCAGCACTTCTTTCTAAGTTACCAATTAAATGCTTTTGCTGGTGGTGGTTTGACTTTTAGTGGAAATAAAGAGGAATTTCGGATGTTGGGAGAAGCGATTGTTGGACTGGAATATACCTTTCGGGATTTCCCCCTTAATTTTTCTGCTGATTACAAACCGGCCTTTCATATCTTAGATCCGCAATTTTTCTTCAATGAATTTGCCCTGACTATCCGTTATGTGTTTTAGGTAAAAAGAGTCCTGCGCTAATACAGACCAATTAATTTCCCATCATGTTGATAAAAACAAGAGGCATTATTTTTAGGGCGGTAAAATATTCTGAAACCAGTTTTATCACAGATATTTATACCGAAGAAAAAGGTTTGCGTTCTTATATCATCAGCGGAGTGCGAAAAAAAAATGCGCGAACTCAACCGAGTCTCCTACAATTGATGACGCTGATAGACATGGTGGCTTACCATCGCGAGGAAAAATCAATGACGCGAATCAAAGAGATAAAATCAGCCAGAGTCTACCAATCGATTCCATTCAATGTGACAAAAGGTGCCATTGGTTTATTTATGATTGAAGTCGCTCGGAAAAGCATTAGTGAGTCGGAAGAGAATCGTCCTTTGTTTGAATTTTTCTTTGATACTTTTTCTTTTCTTGATCAAACGGAATTGCCAGTGGCGAATATTCATTTGATTTTTTTGCTACAATTTTCGCTCTTCTTAGGTTTTTTTCCGGGCGGAGTGTGCGATGAAAATACGCCTTACTTTGATTTGCAAGAAGGTACTTTTGTTCCGAAACCACCGGGGCATACCTGGTTTTTAAATGAAGAAGAAAGTCAATTGCTCCACCAATTGATCCAATTGGATTTTACCAATTGTCATAGCCTAAAAATAAACCGAGAAGCGCGTCAAAATATCCTTCGTCAATTATTGCTTTTCTATCGCATGCACATCGAAAATTTTCCGACGATTAATGCCCATCAGATCTTAGAAACGATTTTGAGCTAAAAATCTGTTTCAATACCTTTCTTGATTTACTATTGCTAGGTTTACTTTATTATGAAATGTTGGCCTTTTCTTTGAAAGAGCTTAAGCGGACGCTTCGCTAAAGGAAACCTCGAGAAACGATAAGTTTTTATTTGCCACTTCTCAAATACTAGCTGAAACCTAAAAATCGTTTATTGCTCATGCCACCTAAAAGCATAGAGAATCGTCTTAACAACTGGAAAACGGCTTAAACGGCTCCTTTTTCCCCTAAAACACTGGATGTCAAATTATTAAAGAGTCTGACACGTAGAGAATCGCTTCTTTAAACGAAATGTTCATTGGTTATTTCGGATCGGTATAAATTTAAACTTTCTACCGATCGTATCCTGGAATACCAAAAGATCAAAAAAATAATATGCTTACAAAAATCAAGGCATTTGCTGCCAAATTGAAAAAGCAGCGTCAAGAAAAACCTTATTTAGCCTGGCCTTTACAATTGATCGCACTTGGCGCATCTCTGGGCTTTATCGCCATCTTTAGTTTTGTTTTCCTCATCTGGATAGGCGCTTTTGGCCAATTACCTACGGAAACCCAACTCGTAGATATCCAAAATAATGTCGCCTCAGAAGTCTATAGCGCAGATGGCAAAGTACTTGGCAAATACTATCGCGAAAATCGAATCAATATCGCCTACGAAGACATTTCTCCTTATCTGATCGACGCCCTAATCGCCACAGAAGATTCTAGGTTTTTTGAACACAAAGGAATTGATCTGCGAAGTTGGGGAAGGGTCTTGTACCGAACGGTTTTATTGCAAGATCTTTCGGGAGGAGGAGGATCCACCTTAAGTCAGCAATTGGCGAAAAATATCTTTCCCAGAAGAAAAGGAAGATTGGGTACGGCTGTCGCCAAAATCAAAGAGATGTTTACTGCTCGTCGATTGGAGCGGATCTACAGCAAAGATGAATTATTAAACCTCTATCTCAACAAGGTTCCCTTTGGTGGAAATGTCTATGGCGTTCAAGTAGCCGCCAAAACATTTTTCAATACGAATGCCAAGGATATTAAAATTGAAGAAGCTGCCGTATTGATCGGAATGCTAAAGGCCAATACTTATTACAACCCCGTCAGAAATCCAAACTCCTCTAAGCAAAGAAGAAATGTGGTTTTAAGCCAGATGGAAAAACAAGGAGTGATCCAAGCCGAAGAAAAAGATTCCTTACAAGCTCTTGATCTAATCGTTGACTATCGAAGAGAAAATAATAGCGAAGGACTGGCCACTTATTTTCGGGAAAACCTCCGTCAGAAACTTCCGGATATCGTTGGCCAATACCATAAGCCAGATGGAACGCCCTACAACCTCTACACCGATGGATTGAAAATCTATACGAGTATCAACGCTCGCCTGCAAGGCTATGCCGAAGAAGCGGTACATCAACATATGGAGCAACTCCAAAAAAAGTTTGACCAACATTGGAAAGGCCGAAAGCCTTGGGGAGATGATGCCGTCATTGAAAAGGCCATCAAACGTTCGCACCGTTATAAACAAATGAAAGAGGCGGGCAAATCGGAAGAAGAAATCAAAGACGCTTTTGATACCCCAGTTGGGATGACGGTCTTTAGTTATAAAGGAGATGTGGTCAAAGAAATGAGCCCCAGAGATTCGATACAATATTATTTCTGTTTGCTCAATGCCGGATTTATTGCAACCAATCCTTCGACTGGCGAAGTTCTGGCTTGGGTTGGAGGAATCGACCATCAGTATTTCAAATACGATCATGTCAAATCGAAGCGACAAGTAGGCTCTACTTTTAAGCCTATTGTCTACGCCACCGCCTTAAAACAAGGGGTGCCGCCTTGTCAGTATGTCAACAATCGCCTAGTTACTTATACGGAATATGACGATTGGCAACCGCAAAATTCCGGTTTTGATTATGGCGGAGTCTTATCGATGGAAGGGGCTTTACGGAATTCTGTAAACTCTGTTGCGGTTGATTTGATTATGAGAGCAGGAGTGGATCCCGTACGTCAGTTGGCAAAAGAAATGGGCGTCTCTGCCGATATTCCGCAAGTGCCGGCGATCGCCCTTGGCGCAGTAGATGTAGCGCTTTATGACATGGTGCAAGTCTATGGGACTTTTGCAAATCGTGGTGTAAAAGTAAGTCCACAATACCTGCTTCGGATTGAAAATAGTGCTGGAGAAATCATTGCAGAATTCAAACCAGAAAAAGAACCGCAGAGAGTTTTGTCTATTGATGAAACAGATATGATGACACATATGATGTCTGCTGTTGTGGATAGCGGAACGGCACGTAGATTGCGGCTTGCCTATAATTTACAAAATGATATTGCCGGTAAAACCGGAACGACTCAATCCCATGCAGATGGATGGTTTATGGGATACACGCCGACGATTGCGGCTGGAGCCTGGGTCGGTGGGGAATCTCCCCAAGTGAGGTTCCGTTCTATTTCTTTAGGACAGGGCGCCAATACTGCTTTGCCTATTTGGGCCGAATTTATGAAACGCGTTTATCAGGATAAAGAATTTAGAAAATGGAAATCGGCAAAATTTCCAGCACCTTCAGTAGCAGTGGCGGAAGCACTTAATTGTATCCCTTATTTGGACGAAGAACCTGTTTTAATAGCAGAGGAAGAAATTTTGCCTGGCTCTGATGAGGAAGGTTTTTATGATAAATTGGATGCCCTTTTGGGAAGTTTTAAAAAGAAAAAAGACAAAGAACCCGTAAATACTTCCCCTAGGAAAAAGAATGATCAAAAATCAAATGCTCAGAAAAAAGAGTCCGAGAGAATCAAGAAGAAGAATGAACGCACACGTAAGAAAAAAGAGCGGAAGGAAAAACGAAAGAAGAAATGGAATGATTTGATGAAGAAGGATTGAGGTTGGTTGAAAGAAAATATAAAGAGAGCGGTCGTATTTGAGAAGATACGGCCGTTATTGTTTTTTAGCTTTTTAAGAATCAATGGTGTGTTGTTTTGTGCTTCGTGTAACAAAACCCAAAATTTGTCCAAGAAATAGTGATAAATACCGATTACCTTTATTGATTCAATATGGATCGTAAATTTGCTTAAAACTATTTTTGCAAAAAAAATGGCTGTTTAATCAACTTAGAAAAAAGCACATAACTATTAACAATAAATATCACAACTAAGATTTGGAAAAATGTGTATTTGTTGTGATATTGTATATCGTAGTAATGTAATATTGCATACTGCCCCAGATTAATTGATAGATAAAAGTACTACCCCGTACTGAAAAATCTATCGATGGTTTTATACTTAAACTTATTGTAATGTTTGGCACTACATGACTAGTCATGTAGTAGCCCTCAACAGCTTTGCCTGCTATGGTTGTCTTTTGTCTTGTATGAGGCAAAGGCTGGATAGCTATGCCCGTAAGCCTTGTAAAACCATCTTGTGTTCTAGAGTATAATTTTTTAACACTTAAAATATAGAATCAATGATGAAACAGATTTTATTGACCTTCTCTATCTATGCCTTGTTCCTGCCTAGTCTTTTTGCGCAGGCAAATCTTACATTGACAAACTGCTATACTTTAAAAGCTTCTCTCGAAGAGATAAGTGCAGTTCCTGCCGGAACTTATTCCTTTGTTTTGGAGAGAGAAACGCTACCACAACTTTGGAAAAAAGTAAAGGTAGTAGATTCAAAAAAGCAAGAAGTATCATTTAAGGATCTACCAGAAGCTACTTATCGAGTTACAATTGTTTCTCCAACTCATCAAAAAACAAAACAAACAAAAGTATATCATCGCCTGATGAAAGAAGAGCCACAAAGCCTTAGTGAGGCTAACACTTTTCTATCTAATCCAATCACTTTAATGCTTGACTCTGATTGTGATTTTGAAAAAAAGAATGGGTTAAGTTCCAAACCCCAAAATACTTTTTCTAGTTCAATGAATATTTACCCTAACCCAAGTCAAAACACAATTTGGGTAGAGTGGGGAGGCGCTACAAAAATCACACAGCTTTCCATTTACAGTATTACAGGCATTCGACTTAAACACTTAACATCAACAGATAAGCGTATGGAAGTTGATGTATCTAATATTCCGCCAGGCGTTTATTTGGTCAAGATAAGCAATGCGGAAACGAGTATTGCTACACAACGGATTTCCATAATCCGATAATTTTTCTATTGCTTATCAAACAACTTTTATTTAAAATTTAAAATTATAGCTATGTATCGGTTCTTATTTTTATTACTCTTTCTCTGTGTAATTATCCCTGATGCTTCCGCACAAATCCCATGTCTGATGGAAGAAATGGTTCTTACTCCAGGAGGAACGCCTAGTCAATCTTCTACTTATGAAAATAGTGGGGCTAACATTGCCACAGATGGCAACACTACGGGTACTTGGTCTACCGGAAAAGCCTCTCGTACTTTAGAGGAGCCCAACGCTTGGTGGGCGATTGACTTAGGTGAAATATATGCCTTGGAAAAGATCAATGTTTGGTATCCATCGGATATATATCCTGAAGGTTTTGCTGACTATTATATCATGTATTCTAGATATCCTTTTTCGAGTACAGATTTGGCTACAGAATTGGCTTCCTCTATGGTTAGTTCTCTTCATGTAGAAAGTAGTTTTGCTAGTGGTGCAGTAGTTCCACTCGATAATGAATCTGCTCGCTATGTACGTATCCAAAATAGTGGAGGCGGAACCGTTTCGCTAAAAGAAATAATAATTACGGGTCGCTCTAAAGAGATCTGTGATAATAATTGTGATGATGATGGAGATGGATTTGTGGATTGTGAGGATAGTGACTGTAGTCCTACGCTGTATAACGTAACAAAGCTTAATCCGAGTTGTCCTATTTGTCCAGATGGACAAATAAGTATTCAGGCTTTTGGCGAAGATTTGAGTTTTAGTATTGATGGAGGGCAGAGCTTTGAGGAGGCTTGTGATGGATTTTTTCATTGTGAAATGGAGGGCTTGTTAGAAGGAGATTTTGATGTTTTAGTGACGAATGATAATGGATGTAGCGTGGCTTGGCCGGAGAATCCGGTGCAGTTGCGGGCAGCATCGGGTGGAGTTGACGGCGCTTGTGAGAATGGTGGCTTTGAAGAAGGAGGATTTGAAGATAAATGGACCGGCGGTTGGGGAGAGTGGATTGATAACAATAATGATCAGGTCGGAGATGAAGTAGTCATTACTAATAACACATTATTGTTGAATGATCGACATACGATTATCAATGCGGAGCTTAATCCAACTGACCCTGAAGTTCCTGGAATTGATTTGAGCCCTCCAAGTGGAGGGAAATATATTGCAAAGCTGGGGAATTCGGAAACAGGACATCAAGCTGAAGTTTTAAAGTATTGTTTTGATGTGGATGCAGATAATGCCGATTTTCATTTCTTCTTTTTACCGGTACTACAAGATCCTAATCATGTCCCTGAAGAAACGCCCTTCTTCTATTATGTTGCCTATAATATGAGTAATCCATTTATCGAAGGAGAATCATTTATTGCAGATAAGACATCTCCTTTTTATCAAACCTATGACCCTAATCCTAATGTAAGCAATGATGATATTGCCTATAGAAGTTGGACTTGTCGTTCTATAGATTTTAGTAGTTTTATTGGTCAAGAAGTTTGTATTCTTTTTGGTACCGCAGATTGTGCCAAGAATCAGCATTTTGGGTATACCTACATTGATGCTTTATGCAATTTAGAGGTTAAGCCTACAGGGAATATAAAGCCAGTGGAAGTGCTATGTGAAAGTAGTAATGGTGGCTTTATAATTGATGGAAGTGAATCACGAGGGGAAAAT
>CALLVY010000113.1 GCA_938015925.1 uncultured Saprospiraceae bacterium | reverse complement strand
AGGATAAAACGCTGTGTAACGATATTAGTGGAACCCATTCTGGTATTTTAATGATCAGAAAGGTGGCAATATATACATTTTGTACTTTAAATGCGTAATAAACGCAATAAAATATCCAAAAAAGTGATACTTTTTGTCAAGTATTCACTTACACTTGATGAATACTAAATTGGAAAATGAAGGTAAGGAAAGCTAGAAAATAGAGATTTGGAAGGAAAGATGGAATGCTAATTGGCACTCATCTTTCCTTCCAATTAATTTAACGAACCAAGCGGTTCCCTTTTTTATATCGAATCACACGTGCATCCGGATAGCGAGACAATAAGATATTGGTTAAGAATTTATTGGCATCCCGCCAATCTGCAAAATCTCCCATCAGGTAAGCATAAGAACCATCTTTCTTTTGTTCCATCGTAATGTTTCCATGCTTTGAAAAAATAGCATGACTTGCAGGCAATTCAAAAGGAGCATTAAAAAACTCAATGCGATACCCCGTATACTGCGCTGGCAAATTCAATACTCTTCCTTTCAGACGATTGGTACTTGCTACCGGTACTTCGGTGATAATTTTAGAATTGCTTCCACCAATATCTGCAGTGATGGATTCTTCAAATCCCTCTGGGGTATTGGAAAAATCAGCAGCAGTTAATGCTTCTTCTGTTTTTGGTTTAAAAGGCTTTTTGGTTCCTGGTCTCGCTGTGGTGGTACTAACCGTCGGTGGGCCGGTACGGACAGGAGTTGAAGGAGTGGTATTGACTCTTGGAGTGGGATTGTTGGCAATTGGTGCAGAAGGAGTAGCAGGCACATATACCGGTGCTTGTTCTAAATCTGCAACAGGATTAGACAGACTTGGTTTTGGAGTACTAAACACTGGTTCGCTTGGCTTAGGAGCGACATAAGTGGTCACCTCTTTTTCTTTTTCCAATTGTCGAGCTAAATCCGCTGGAACTTCTCCACTTTCTGGTACTCGATAAACTTCCGATTGTCCAACTTCTGCCAACATTTTTTCAAACTTCTCTTCCTCAATAATCTCTGCCAAACTTTTATTCGCAAAAGGGTCATTGTCCAGAAAGCCAACAATTTTCAATTCTGTTCTTCGGTTCACTTCATGCTGCTGTTCGCGGCACTTCACATCATTTTTACATTTATTCATGATCTGCGTTTCTCCATAACCTCTAGCAGTAATTCGATGCTTGCCAATATTGCTATTGTCCAAAATATATTTCACTGCGGAGCGCGCTCTTTTTTGGGATAGTTCGAGATTATAACTATCTCTACCTCTAGAGTCTGTATGCGATCCCAATTCTACCAAAAGGCTAGGATTGGTATTCAAGACCGTAATTAGATTGTCCAATTCCTCTGCGGCATCTTTTCGAATGTCTGCCTTATTATAGTCGTAATAAATATTTTCAACTTTAATCCCTTTCCCCACTTCAATCGGCAATAATTCTACATTGGCCAAAAGCGTCCCCATACTATGCCCTTCTGTCAATACATCCGAAGGACGTACATTTCCGACTCCTTCAAAACAAAGGATACAGCCTTTTACATTTACAAAAGCTTCCAACCTTTTATTGAAAAAGCCTTTTTTCCGGATCAGAATAGTATAATGGTTGCCTTCTTCAAAATGTGTTTTAAACGTTGGATTGGGATGGTTTTCCAAAACCATGACTTCTTTTTCGCTCGTATTATTAAAGACATCAATACGGGCACCTTGAACCGCATCGGCAGGCATATCTTCCCCAGATTTTTCCGCGATGGTCACATCGAAGATATAGCCAGGTTTTCGCTGCATTCGAGCTTTAAGGAAGATTTTATCTCCTGAATTTTTACCTATAGAAGAAACGACCTCTTCATAGGTTTTAAATAAATCCTTTTCAATGCGGATCAAAAAATCTCTACCAGTGGGCAATTGAATTTTAGCAACTCCTTCCATATCGGTAGCCGCTTGCTGCAAAATCGCTTTGGAGTTATTATCTAAAACGGTCACTTTGGCCAGGTTTAGATAACCACGATTCCCATCTTCAAAAACATATACTTCAAGGGTAGCTTGCTGGGAAAACCCAGTATTTAGGGAGAATAGTAGGCAAAAAGCCAGTAAACATAGTGTTCTCATTCTAATAATCTTAAAACGTTAGTTAAAATCTGTAAGGTTCGTTCTACAATTTATCACCTTCTAAGGGAAAAAGCAAAGGCATAAGGAGCACTTGGCCCTTATTTTGACCTAGTTCAGCTCCAAAGGTAACTTTTTGCTTCTAAATAATGTTCCTTTAAGAAAGCGGATAAAATCAAAGGTAAATCGTCTATTTTATTACTTTTGTGTAAGACTAACAGAAAAAAGTGTCCCGCAGATCTCGCTGATTTCGCAGATTTGCCGGTTGATCGAAAAAAATCTGCGAGATCTGCGAAATCTGCGGGAAACCAAAACACTCGACTTTCTTCACCTATTCAAACTTTCCAAACCTTGAAAATAGTATTTATGGGAACGCCAGAATTTGCCGTTCCTTCCTTAAAAATTTTATTAGACCATCAATACGAAGTCGTAGGAGTAATTACTGCTACGGATAAAATGGGTGGTCGTGGTGGCAAAAAATTGATTCAATCCGATGTCAAGAAATTTGCAGTAGAGCAAGGTTTGAATATTCTACAACCCAAGAATTTAAAAAGTCCAGCATTCCAGCAAGAACTTCGCGAGCTGAAAGCGGATTTACAAATCGTTGTTGCTTTTCGAATGTTGCCAGAAGCCGTTTGGAATATGCCCCCTTTAGGCACGATGAATTTACATGGCTCTCTCCTACCCAAATACCGGGGCGCTGCGCCCATTCACTGGGCAGTGATCAATGGCGAAAAAGAAACCGGAGTTTCTACTTTTTTGCTACAACATGAAATTGATACCGGAGATTTATTGCTGCAAAAAAGCTTGCCCATCGGCCCTGATGAAACCACTGGAGAAGTTTATGAACGCATGAAGGCAATGGGCGCTGGCGTAGTTTTGGAAAGTGTCCAAAAAATTGAAGCGGGAGATTATCAATTACAAGCACAGAATAATGAGGAGGCCACCAAGGCTCCAAAAATTCATACGGAAACTTGCATCATCGATTTTAATCAAGCTACAGAGAAAGTGCATAATTTCATTAGAGGCTTAAGTCCATTTCCTGTAGCCTGGACGATGTTGGAAGATCAAAAATTAAAAATCTATCGCGCGGAAAAAGAAATGCTGGAACATGAGTATCCGGTTGGAACTTGGCTGAGTGACGATAAGCATTATTTAAAATGTGCAACTGCTGATGGATTTATCAAAGTCTTGGATTTGCAAATGCAAGGGCGAAAGCGGATGCCGGTCAAAGATTTTTTAAATGGTTTTTCTTTGAAAAAAGGAGAAGAATAAAATTCGCCATTTATGAAAATTGCTGCTGCGCAAATTGCGTCTAAAGAAGGTCCTGAAGCATCAAACCTGGAAGAACATTATCGTTTGATTCGTTTGGCTGCGGAGCAGGGCGTTCAGTTGCTGATCTTCCCAGAGCTTTCGATCACGGGCTATACTCGGGAACACGCAGCGAAGCAATCTTTTTCACCAGAGGACAAAAGACTACAAACACTAAAAGCACTTTCAGTACAAAGCAAAATGACTTTAGTCGTCGGTGCTCCCATCCAAGTAAAAGACCAACTTCACATTGGTTCTTTTATCCTTTTTCCAGATGGAAAACAAGACATTTATACCAAACAATTCCTCCATCCCGGAGAAGAAATTTCTTACTCCCCTTCTTTTGCTTATAATCCCCACTGGTCTTTCGAATCAGAAAAAGTCGCCTTGGCTATTTGTGCGGATATTGATCATCCGGTGCATGCGGAGCAGGCGAAAGCGAATGGAGCGAGCCTTTACCTTGCGAGTATTTTCTTTTCGAAAAATGGTATTGCGAAGGGGCATAGTGCTTTAGGTACTTATGCAAAAGAATATGGGCTACATGTTTTGATGTCTAATTTTACGGGGCCGCATTGGAATACGGAATCTGCGGGGCAGAGTGCTTTTTGGAATCGGGATGGGGTCATGCTTGGGGCTTTGGATTGTGATTCGGTTGGCTTGTTGATTGCGGAAGGAGAAAAAGGAAATTGGGTTGTCAGTGCGGAGGAATCGACTTTGAAATATGGGAAGTAAAACTTCTAAAAAAAGGATAAAAAAAGACTAGAGAAATAGGCCCACAAAACCTTTGGGCTAGTCCATTAGACTAAGATAAACAGTATTTCTTCCGAACTCCATCATGGCAGTAAAATTACAAATGAGTAAAATATTCTAATAATAGTACGGCTCTTCATTAAACCTGTTTAACAAAACTCCCCACCTCCCCTCAAATCCCTTTTTTTCATTATTTTGCAAGCCTAATCATAAAAATCACCAAAATAATGGCCAATCAATACATCAGCACTCGAAACCTCCAATTCCTCCTCCACGAAGTCTTCGAAGCAACCACCCTCAATCAATACGAATACTACCAAGAATACGACAAGGAAGCCTTTGACATGACGCTAGATGCCTCCAAGCAACTCAGCGACACCAAGCTCTTCCCTTACTATACCGAGATGGATAAGCAAAAAGCCTATTTCGAAAATGGAATCGTCAAAGCACATCCACAACTCAAACCCATCATCAAAGCCATCGCCGAAGGCGGTTGGATTTCTGCCCACAATTCTTTTGAACAAGGGGGCCAACAAATGCCACTGACCTTACTCAATGCGGCACTACTCATCATGTACAGCGCCAATGCCAATGCAGCGGCTTACGCCTTCCTCACCCAAGGCGCTTCCAACTTGATTCAAAGTTTTGGTTCGCAAGAACTCAAGGATCAATTTATTCCAAAAATGTACTCCGGTGACTGGCAAGGAACCATGGCCCTTACCGAGCCACAAGCAGGAAGTTCTTTAATCGACTTGACCTCTTCCGCAGAATTGACCGAAGATGGATATTACAAAATCACTGGACAAAAGATTTACATTTCTGGCGGTGATCACGATGCCGTTGACAATGTCGTCCACTTGCTTTTGGCACGGATCAAAGGGGCTCCGGCGGGGACTAAAGGGATTTCTCTTTTTGTTGTTCCAAAGTTGCGAGAAGAGAATGGGGGATTTGTAAAGAATGATGTGACGACTGCCGGGATTTTTGGAAAGATGGGACAAAAAGGATATGTCGCAGCACACTTGATGCTTGGAGAGCAAGAAGATTGTCGAGGCTATATTGTCGGCCAACCGAATATGGGATTGCGCTATATGTTTCAGATGATGAATGAAGCGAGAATTGCCACGGGATTGATGGCTACCGGAACAGCTTCGGGGGCTTATTATGCCGCCTTACAATATACCCAAGAACGTGCTCAAGGTCGTCATCCTTCTAACAAAGATGCTTCTCAACCACCCGTTACGATTATCGAACATGCGGATGTTCGCAGAATGTTGCTGCTGCAAAAAGCGATGGTGGAAGGTAGTGCTTCTCTCCTACTCCAATGCAGTTATTACGCAGATCTCCACGAAGCAGCGGAAGGAGAAACCAAAGAAAAAGCACACTTGCTTTTGGAACTGCTTACTCCTATTGCTAAATCCTATCCGGCAGAAGCAGGTATTAAAGCGGTCAGCGAAGGCATGCAATGTTTGGGTGGCGCAGGTTATTGCGATGATTTTCCATTGGAACAATACTATCGGGATATCCGCATCAATGCCATCTATGAAGGGACGACCACGATCCATGGAATGGATTTGCTGGGTCGAAAAATAATCATGAAGGAAGGCAAGGCTTTACAACTTTTATCTGCGGAGATTCAAGGCTTAATTGTGGCTTGCTTAAAAGACGAACGTTTGGCGCCTTATGCACAGAAACTGGGCGCTACTTTAAAAGAGTTGGGAGATACAACAACGCATCTTTTGGGCTTGGCGCGCAAAGAAACACCAGAGACTTTCCTATCTGATGCGACTTTGTATCTGGAATATTTTAGTCTGGTAATTCTAGGATGGCAATGGTTGTTGCAAGGACAAAAAGCAAGTGCTGGCTTGGCTACTGCGGCTACAGAAGATGAGCAACATTTTTATGAGGGAAAATTACTGACCATGCGTTATTTTATGGAATATGAAATTCCGAAAACACGCGGAATGAAAGAGCGCTTGTTTAGCGAGGAGCGAGTAACGATGGAAACACGAGCGGAGCACTTGGCTTAGGACTTTGTGTGTTTTGTGTAGTATTTAGAAATTGAAAAAAGAAAAAAGTATGATCACCACTATAGATCTCAAATTCTTAGACATCCCCAATTCCATTGCCGCTTATTTAATCGAGACGGAAGTCGGACCAATCCTAATCGAAACAGGTCCACACTCGACCCTAAAGTATTTGGAAAAAGGTTTGGCAGAAAAAGGATATTCCACCCAAGACATCCAACACGTCTTTCTAACACATATCCACCTCGACCATGCTGGCTGTGCCTGGCATTTCGCTCAGCAAGGTGCAAAAATATATGTGCATCCAAAAGGCTATCGACATTTAGCCTCTCCAGAGAAATTGATGGCTTCTGCGGCCATGATCTATAAAGATAAAATGGATGTACTTTGGGGACAAATGAATCCAATTGCGGACCCGCAATTGGAAGCGGTGGAGGATTTGCAAATAGTTGAAATCGGTGGGGTAAAATTGCAAGCACATTATACTCCTGGACATGCAGTGCATCATATCGCCTGGCAAGTTGGTGCTTCTCTCTTTGCCGGAGATGTAGCCGGAGTAAAAATCAGTAATGGTCCGGTGATGCCTCCTTGTCCTCCACCAGATATTCATGTGGAAGATTGGTTGGCTTCAATCAACAGAATGAAGGAATTGGAGCTCGAGGAATTATACTTGACGCATTATGGAAAAATTAGCGATATCCTACCCCATCTAGAATCTCTGGAGCAGGTAATTAAGAATTGGGCCGATTGGATCAAACCTCATTTTGATGCTCAAACAGAACAGCAAATTGTGGTGCCACAATTTCAAAAATACGTCATTGAAAATTTAAAAAATGCAGGAGTAGATGAAAAAGGCTTGGCGCAATACGAAGCAGCCAATCCCGCCTGGATGAGTGTTGCAGGCTTATATCGCTATTGGAAGATTAAACACCGGACTAAAACAGAATGATCCGCAGAATTTAGAAAACCTGAATGACTTTTTTGCCACTTTCGATTATCTTCTTGACCATTTCTACGTCAGGGAGACTTACCGCTGCTGGTTTCTCTTCTTCCTCCTCATATTGATCTTGAATGATCAGTGAATGAGGCTTCGTTGGCTGCTCAATACTTACCGTATTGAGATAGATAAAAGAAGCAAAACTGAGGGCAACCACGCAAAAAAACAGGATTTTGTGAAATTTCGTCTTGATCATTAGCTTCGGATGGTTTTGAGCTTGCATTGATACAAATACTGTATTTGAAATACAAGCGGGTGTTTTAGATTTAAAAGAGGTTTAATTGACAAACAGTTTTTTCAATTTAAACATGCTCATAGCTTATTTTACAATTTAATAGAAAGACGATAAACCGCATATTAAGGTTACAGCTTTCGGGATGTTTTATTTTTCGACGATCTGAGTACTTTTATAGATAAACCTCCCTTAAAAGAGACATCCCAAAGACTAAATAGTTGCATCCTTGTGATTATTATCTTTTCAAAGATAGACTTTCACCAGGCTAAAGTCGAGGAAAACCCTTGTATTAACGGCTTATTAACAAGAATAATAATATTTGAGAGAGCTCGTGACGGAGAATGGAAGATAAGTCACTTCCTTTTCTACCAAAACCAGGTAAAAGAGCTATTATTTAGAGAGGAAAGGCTTATTTATCAATAGATCAAAAGCTTATTTTAGAAATCCTTGCGGAATGGCTTCAATCAAACCTCGGGTATAAGCTTGCTTAGGGTTTTTATAAATTTCATCAGGATAACCCATTTCTTCGATTTCTCCCTGATTCATTACCATCATTCGATCACTCATAAATTTGACCACAGAGAGGTCATGAGAGATAAAAATATAGGTCAAGTCAAATTGTTCTCGCAGTTCGACCAAAAGATTGAGCACCTGCGCCTGTACGGATACATCTAAAGCCGATACCGATTCATCACAAACGATAAACTTAGGATTAAGTGCCAATGCCCGCGCGATACAAACCCGCTGCCGCTGCCCTCCTGAGAACTCATGTGGATAGCGACTAAGATGATCTGCGTGAAGATTGACCGTTTCCAATAAATCTACTACTTTCTCCTGTCGAATGCTTCGATTCGCATGAATGCCATGGACTTCCATCGGTTCCAATATAGCATTGCCTATCGTCATCCTGGGATTCAAAGAAGAATAAGGGTCTTGAAAAATAATTTGAACTTCTTTTCTTAGTTCTTTTAAATCTGCCGCTGACATTTCCAGCAAATCTTTTCCCTTATAAAAAATCTGTCCCGAACGAGGATTATTGAGTCGCAAAATACTTCTTCCCAAAGTCGTCTTTCCACAACCAGACTCTCCTACCAATCCCAAGGTCTCTCCCGGATAAACATCAAAACTCACTTCATTCACCGCTTTGGTATAAGTTTTAACTTTCCCAAAAAATCCTTTCTTTTTCGGAAACCAAGTAGACAAATTCTTGACTTCCAAAGTGGGTTTTTGCTGGTATAATTTCGCTCTTCTGTCTTGTAAGTAATTGGCAGGCAAACGGTATTTCTGTAAAACATCCGCAATACTCTCGTTTTTTTGAGTAAAGGTTTTAGTCCCAGATTCTTCTTGCTGAATACTCATAAAATCATCCACCACTGGCAATTTTCTAAGCATATCATTCAAAGGCGGACGACAAGCCAACAAGCTTTTCGTATAGGCATGTTTGGGATCTAAAAAAATATCGCGCGCTTTTCCCTGCTCGACGATTCTTCCTTGGAACATCACCACCACATGATCCGCAATTTCCGCTACCACTCCCAAATCATGGGTAATAAAAACAATCGCAGCATCTAATTCCTTTTTCAGATCTGCCATGAGTTCCAAAATTTTCTTTTGGACGGTTACATCCAAGGCAGTGGTTGGTTCATCTGCGATCAATACCTGTGGATTACAACTCATCGCCATGGCAATCATAACGCGTTGTTTTTGGCCACCAGAAATTTGATGAGGATAAGCATTGAAAATCCGTTCTGGATCAGGCAATTGCACTTTTTCGAAAAGTTGTAATACGCGTTGTTTGGCGCTTTGTTTATCGGTCTTTTGATGAAGGAGAATGGCTTCCATAACCTGATCGCCGCAAGTAAAAACAGGATTGAGCGAAGTCATCGGCTCTTGAAAAATCATGGCGATATTATTGCCCCTTTGCTGGCGCATCTCTTCTTCGGAAAGTTTAAGGAGATCTATGGGTGCTGCTCCATCTTTTGGATAGAATAAAATTTGTCCGCCTACAATTTGCCCGGGAGGGCTTTGGATCAAGCGCATTATAGAAAGAGAACTTACGGATTTTCCTGAGCCAGATTCCCCTACGATGCCCAGGGTTTCCCCTCGGTGCAAGGTAAAGCTAATACCGTCTACCGCCTTAACCGTTCCCTCCTCAGTCGTAAACCAAGTTTGTAAATCAATGACCTCCAACAATTTTGCTGCTGCCATATTCCTAAGATTTATCTGCCAATTGGATGGTACACTTTCCTGCTGCCATATCTACTTCTAAATGTTCGCGATTTTGGAACCAACTAATTAATTCAGGCCCTAAAATATCTTTGCGCCAACCTGTTTCCAAAACCGGATCGAAGTAATGTTTATCACTGCGCATTTTCTTCATATTGGCGCGATTGGTTAGTAGGTCTGGAGACATACTTTTCTTTTGGCAAGTAATTTTTACAAGCAGTTGGAGCATTTCCATCATAATATCCTCTTGAGAATTTTTTCGTCGCTCTCTAGGAATTCTTTTGAGAATCAATTGCTCTTCTTCGCTTGCAGGGTTTTGGAAAAGTTCGTTGAAGGTTTCCCAATGATTTTGGACAATTCCGTTGGGAATTCTTCGATGATTTTTCAAAGCCCCTTTTCCTGATTTGATGTTTTTGATGATAAAACCAATATACTTAGCTGGAAGAATCATTTCTTTCGAATAGTTTTTTCGTTCCGCTTGTGATCGTCTCCACTCATACAATCGAATCATAAAAACCTGTTCTTGCCCCGACAAACCTAAAATCAAACTATTGGTTAGCGCTTCCCGGTAAGGATCTGTTTGGTAAAACTCAGCCGTTTCCCAAGGCTCTAATTCTTTTTTCACCCAAGCTACTCGGTCTAGATCCTCTAGTTTTTTGCCCAAAGAATCTTTTAGTTGAACTAAGTAAACCACATCATCGAGCGCATATTTGAGTTGCTTGCTATTCATTGGCCGAGATTCCCAATCAGAAACGGTATATCCTTTTGGCAAACGCGATCCTGTTTCTTGTTCTACCAATTTGCTAAAGGAAATGGGATAGCGGTAGCCTACAAAGCCAGCCGCAACTTGAGAGTCAAAAATATTGGTCGGAACAATTCCAAACAAATTATAAAGCAATCGGTAATCGTTTTCTCCAGCGTGGGTAATTTTAGTGATCTCCGGATTTTGGATCATTTCAAGAAAAGGAGTAAACTCCTTTAATAAGATAGGATCAATGATATAAAAACCATGAACGGTAGCAACTTGTATCGTACACAAAAGGGTGTGATAGCGTTTTTCTCCAACAAACTCTGTATCAAAAGCCAACCAAGTGATGGATTTATTCTCATCTAAAAATTGTTGGAGCCCTTCTGGAGTTTCAATCAATAAAAAATCTTGAATGTCTGTACTCATAATGTCTATACTTCGCTAAGTAGTGATTCTTTGACCTACCCTTTAGGTGTGTGTGCTTGATAGATTTGCAAAGAGGAAAATTAAAAACGACCCAAAATAGCTCATTTTAATGGAAACACCTAAAACTGCGTTAAGAGCATGTTAAATGAGGTAAGCTGACAACCCTCCTAAGAAGAGTCGCATCTTAAAGGTGAAATACTATCTAAATTCCGTTTTTCGTTCTATTATTTTTTGAAAAAACAAAACCAAATCTGCACCTTTACGCTATAAGATATTATTAAATAACCCCATATTTCAGTAATCCATTCAAACCGTAAAGCAAATCAACACAAAACTAGTTTAAAAAAAGGCTTTGCTTCTATGGAATTTACTCGTAAAGATTAGAAATATTATGAATATTACAAAAATCACAAAACGCTTTTTCCTTTTCCTGTTTGTTATTGTCTTTTTGGTCATCGCAGCAGGAATTGCGATTCCTTATTTCTTTAAGGATGAAATTGTCGAGCGGGTCAAACAAGACATCAATAAGAACCTCAATGCGACCGTTGAATTTTCGGATGTTTCCTTATCCCTTTTCAAAAGCTTTCCCAATTTCAGTTTTTCTTTAGATGATCTACAAATCAAAGGCAAGGATGATTTTAAGGATTTGACCTTGACTGCGGCGGACAATGTCCGATTTACGCTTGATCTAAAATCAGTCATTGATACCGAACGACCAATTGAGGTCAAAGAAGTGCAATTGACTGATCCTACGATCAATTTGATGGTTTTAAAAAATGGACAAGCCAATTATGACATCACTATTCCAAGTGAAGAGGTGGCAACGACTAGCGAAGGCGGTGAGGACTACAGCTTTTTGGTGCTGTTGGAAAAATACGGCATTAGCTCCGGTGATTTCACCTATGTGGATAAGAGCGCCGGAATTTCGGTCAAGATGGTAGATATTGATCATCAGGGACAAGGAGATTTTACCCAAACGGTATTTGACTTTGTCACCCAAACAAATATTGATCAAATGACCATCAAGATGGGAGGCGTCAATTACTTGTATAAAACCAAAGGTGATTTCGATATTACTTTTAAAGCCGACCTGGCTCAAAATACTTATTCGTTAAAAGACAATGACATCCGTTTGAATGATCTCCGCATCAAAGCCAATGGAGATATCAAAACAGAAGATTTTGCGATCTATGATGTCAACCTGGATTTTAGCGCACCAGAAAATAATTTCAAGAATTTCCTCTCCTTAATTCCCAATGCTTATACCAAGGATTATGCGGATGTAAAAGCCACTGGAAATTTACAACTAAAAGGAAATGTAAAAGGCGTCTATGATGGCGATAAAGAACGCTATCCTGCTTTCAAAATCCTCCTCGATATTGACAATGGAACTTTCCAATATCCAGGACTTCCATTAGGTGTAAAAAACATCATTGCTAAAACAGTGATCAACAGCCCTTCCAGCGATTTTGATAAAATGGCAATCGACATTCCTACGCTAAAATTACAATTGGGACAAAATCCTTTTGAAGCACAATTCAAATTGAGAACGCCAATTTCTGATCCCGATGTAGATACCAAAATCAAAGGCAAACTCGACCTGTCTGAATTGGCCAAAGCTTTTCCAATGGAAGGCGTTGAAAACCTAAGTGGATTGATTGATGCCAACTTGATGGTAAAGGCAAAAATGTCGGATATGGATCGACAAGATTATGAGAATGTAGATATGAGTGGGCAATTGAAAATTGCGGGAATCAATTATATTTCCAGTGATATGCCTGCTGTAAAAATAAAGACGATGAGTATGGACTTCACTCCTAAGCAAGTGAATGTACCAGACTTCGATATGAAACTTGGGAAAAGTGATATGAAAGGCAGTGGTTCCATTCAAAACATTTTGGCTTACTTCTCTCCAGAAAAAACCATGAAAGGAACAATAGATGTCAGCTCTAATCTATTCGATGCCAACGAATGGTTGACCGAAGAAGAAGCGACTGCGTCGGCACCTACTCCTACGGTCGCTGGTGCAGCTAAAGAAGAAGCCGTTTTTGATCGCTTTGATTTTGATGTAAAGGCAAAAGTTGGACGGATTTTATATGATGTCTATGAGTTGGATCAAAATTATTTAAAAGGAAATTTGACTTCTTCTAAAATTAGTATTGACGATTTTGGACTAAAGATTGGGCAAAGTGATTTGAGTGGTTCTGGAAAGATAAGCAATGTTTTTAATTACCTGTTTGAGGACGAAACCTTGGGTGGAAAAATAGCGATCAACTCCAAGTTTTTTGACCTCAATCCTTTTATGGAAGAAGCTCCAGAAGGTGCGAATCCGAATGCAAAGAAAATTGCTAACGAAGAATTAGAGCCTTTTTTAGTTCCTGACAATGTGGATATTGATATTGATGCAAAGATCGGAAAGGTATTGTATACCAACCTAGAAATCAAAGAATTAAGAGGAACAGTTGTAGTAAAGGACGAAGCCATTCGCTTTGACAAGTGTAAAGGTAAAACCATGGGTGGAGATATGCTCATCAATGGGGGCTATGACACCAAAGACCCGGAGAAGCCAGCTTTTGACTTGGATTACAAACTCAGCCGATTTGACTTCCAGGAGTCCTTTGAAAAGCTCAATACTTTTGCCATGTTGGCTCCTATTTCCAAATACATTGAAGGCCGCTTCAACTCTTCAATGTCTTTTAATGGAACCTTGGGCAAAGACCTCATTCCTGTTTTGGACAATGTCACGGCAGACGGATTTTTACAAACCGTCAACAGTGTGGTCAGAGGATTTGAGCCGCTTGAAAAAATTGGCAATTCCCTCAACATTGACCTCTTCAAAAAGCTACAAATCAAGGATACCAAAAACTGGTTTGAGATCAAAGATGGCCTAATGGTGATCAAGGATTTTAACTTAGAACAAAATGGTATTGCGATGATTATAGGAGGAAGTCATGGCCTCAATCAGGATATGGATTACAACATCAAAGCGAAGATTCCAAGAGGGATGCTGGAGAAAGGAGCAGTTGGAGCTGCGACGACCAAAGGTATTGGCTTTCTAAAAAAAGAAGCTTCTAAGTATGGTGTAAACATCGACGTTGGAGAATTTATTGATGTACTCATCAACCTAAAAGGAAGCATCGCCAAACCCGCAGTGACGTTTAAAGTCTTGGGTGCTGGAGGAGAAAAAACCTTGAAAGAAACAGTGAAGGAAGAAGTAAAAGCGGTCGTCACTCAAAAAGTAGACGAAGTAAAAACGGAGGTAAAAGAAAAGGTCGAAGTAAAGAAAGAAGACACCAAGAAAAAGATGGATGCGGAGATTAATAAAATCATGGCTGCTGCGGAGAAACAAGCGGCCAATGTTCGCCAG
>CALLVY010000112.1 GCA_938015925.1 uncultured Saprospiraceae bacterium | reverse complement strand
CCAAGACCTTCATTGGTCAGCAATTGCACATACTGCCGCATATTCGCATAAGATGCTTTCAAGGCTATTTTTCCTGGGAATAAATAACGCAGGCTTACCCGTGGTTGAAAGGAAGAATAAACTTTTGATCCTACATCAAATGCGGAAAAATGTACGCCAAGATTAGCTTTAAAGGAATCACCAATTTTAAAATCATCTTCTACGTAAACTGCATATTCTTGAGCAGTGACAGATTCTTGTCCAAGCAAGGTATCCAAACTATTATTTCCAAAAACACCTTCTGAAACTATGTCCAGTTTAAACTCTCCTGGATTAAAAGTATGATTGGTTGCATTGGCACCAAAGCGGATATAATGAGCTGGATTAGGGACATAATCAAAATCTATTTTTGCTCCAAAGTCATCAATTCCTGATAAATAATTCAGATTGAAATTCTCCTTGAAATCAACAGAGTTTTCTGTTCCTTCATATTCATCACCAGCAGAGGTGTCAAAATTGTATCGACTATAAGTAATGGTGGTATTGCTAAAAAGTTGGTTGGTCCAAAGGTGGTTCCAACGCAAAGCAGAAGTGATATTACCCCAACCCAAACCTACAGAAGTCGTACTTGAAGAAGTTCTGTTATCGTAAGTATTTGTGTATTTTTCTCTGAAGTAAAATTTGTCTTTTCCGGTGTATACGCTTAAGTAAAGTCGATCCTTATCTGAAAATTTGTGATTAATTTTAGCATTGATATCATAGAAAAAATAACCTGCAACGCCTTCGCTTGATCCATCATCGCTTGCAAAAGATTTTTTGATAATTGGCCGGGCAATAGCATCAATATAAGTTCGTCTTGCACTTACAATCAAAGAAGTTTTATCCTTAATCAGAGGCCCTTCAATGGTCAATTTGGACGCAATCAATCCAACGGATGCCGTACCCTTCCATTTTTTAGAATCTCCTTCTTTCATATTGATCTCTATCACAGATGACAGACGACCACCATACCTTGCCGGAAATCCCCCCTTGGTCAGCGAGACATCTTTTACCGCATCTGCATTAAACACCGAGAAAAATCCAAAAAGGTGAGACGCATTATAAACGGGAACGCCATCCAACAAAATCAGATTTTGATCGGGACTTCCTCCACGCACATACAAACCACTCTGCCCTTCTCCACCAGACTGAACGCCCGGTAGCAACTGCAAAGCTTTTAATACATCCACTTCTCCTAAAAGTGCAGGGATTTTTTTGATGGTCTCAATTGGCACCGTTACCGTACTCATTCGAGTGTTCTCTTCGATACGTTCCAATTCTTCTGCAACGACCACGACTTCTGCCAGATCCACCGCATTGCTCAGATCAATATTGAGCGTAACGTCTTTGTCCAAATAGATTCCAATATACTTGGTCTGGTAGCCCACATAAGAAAAGGCGATGTAAACAGAATCCTTGGGAAGAGTCAAACTATAAAACCCGTAGGTATTGGTCGTCGCTCCTGCTTTGCTTTTGAGGTCGAAGATGTTTACACCCAAAAGCTTTTCTCCAGATTCGGCATCTTGCACATATCCATTGATGGTGTATTTTTGAGCAAAGCTGGTTTCTGAGAAAAAGAAAAATGATAAAAATAAGAAAAGGGGAAATAGGTTTTTCATACAGTTCTTTGAATTATTTGTTTTCAATTTTTATAGAAAAAAGGCTTAAGTGGAATACTCGATATGGAGTTAGGAGTGTTCCGGAAAAAAATGGAAGAGGAAATATTCAATATCGATTGGGGCGGTCAATGCTATGATTTAGTTTAATCCCTTCTTTGAGCTCCCTATAAAAGCGCGATTTTTCGTCAAAAAAAATCATTATTCAAAATTAAAAATTCCTTATTCAATATTCCTATCCAGAATTAATCCTCCATTTTTTCTTTTTCTGAACACTCCACAATATAGAGTATCTACTTAATGACGAATCCTAGAAGGTTCACACCGGTGAAAATCGCTTTATTCTTTGTCAGATAGCCGACACATTCATAGACAAAATCGCTTCTTGCTATTCTGATGTTTTTTCGTTGCTTCTTAAAATGAAAAAAGCTTACTCCAGTGTATTTTGAGTAAGCCTTTTTCGTTTAACGTTTTATTCTACTTATTTATTCTGCCGAGTGAAAAGGATAACGGTAATCACTTGGTGACAATAAATTCTCTTTAATTGTTCGTGGCGATAACCAACGATATAGGTTTAGAACAGAACCTGCTTTATCATTTGTCCCAGAACCCCGAGCACCACCAAAAGGTTGTTGTCCCACTACTGCTCCAGTTGGTTTATCATTGATGTAAAAGTTACCTGCTGCATTTCTCAATTTTCGGGAAGCTAACTCTACCGCTCCACGGTCTTTGGAGAAAATAGCACCGGTCAGCGCATAGGGCGAAGTAGTATCTACTAATTCCAATGTTTCTTCAAACTTACGGGTTTCGTAAACATAGATCGTAAGTACTGGTCCAAAAAGCTCCTCCTCCATTGTTTTGTAATGAGGATCGGTCGTGACAATAACCGTTGGCTCAATAAAGTAACCTTTTGATTTATCGTATTCACCACCAGCTATAATTTCTGCTTTTTTAGATTTCTTTGCACCAGCGATATACTTGGTAATTCGATCAAAAGCTTTTTCGTCAATTACTGCATTTACAAAGTTGGAAAAATCTTCTGGCGATCCAACCGTGATGGTTTTCAAATCAGCAAGTAGGTGTTTTTTTACACCTGCCCAAAGTGACTTAGGAATATAAGCTCTGGAAGAAGCAGAACATTTCTGCCCTTGGTATTCAAATGATCCACGTACTAAGGCAGTAGCGACTTGTTTGGCATTGGCAGAAGCGTGAGCGATCAAAAAGTCCTTTCCTCCAGTTTCTCCTACGATACGTGGGTAGGATTTGTAGTTAGAAATATTGTTACCGATCGTTTGCCAAAGCGTTTGGAAAACTTTAGTACTTCCGGTAAAGTGCAATCCTGCAAAAGAAGGATGAGAAAAGATTTCCTCTCCCGCAACCGGTCCGTCTACATAGATCAAATTGATTACTCCTGCTGGCAAACCAGCTTCTTCAAAGATCTCCATGATTACTTGAGCAGAATAGATCTGCGTTTCGGCGGGTTTCCAAACAACCGTATTCCCCAACATGGCAGGTGCTCCAGAAAGATTACCAGCAATAGAAGTAAAATTGAATGGACTAATGGCGAAGATAAAACCTTCTAATGGTCTGTATTCCAATCGATTCCAAGTATTCGCCGGACTCTCTGGTTGAAGGGTGAAAATTTCCGTCATGTATTGCGCATTGTAACGGAGGAAGTCGCAAAATTCTGCAACTGCGTCAATTTCTGCTTGGTATACATTTTTGGATTGCCCGAGCATGGTAGCCGCATTCATTCTTGCGCGGTAAGGCCCTGCCAAAAGATCTGCTGCTTTTAAAAAGATAGCTGCTCGATCTTGCCAAGGAAGTGCTTCCCAAGCTGGCTTAGCTTTAAGTGCTGCTGCGATGGCTTGCTTTACGTGAGAAGCATTCCCCATTGAGAAATGACCAAGTACATGATCCTTTTCATGCGGCGGATGCATGGCCACTTTATTTTTGGTATACACTTTTTTACCTCCGATATACATCGGAATATCAGCTTTTTTGGATTTGAGTTTGGTCAACATTTCTTTGACTGCAGCTCTTTCCGGTGAACCTGGCGCATAATTTAATACGGGTTCGTTCACTGCCATTGGGACTT
>CALLVY010000111.1 GCA_938015925.1 uncultured Saprospiraceae bacterium | reverse complement strand
GCTTTCTTTGCTCAATGTTTACGTGATTGCCAGTTCAATCATTGTTTTGGTGGCCTTGATGATCATTGGTTTGATCATTTTTACCCCGATCAAGCGGTATATTCCAGGATATGGAGATGTCAAAGAGCATGCGGAGTTGATGCGCATCAATGAACAGATGCAATTGATGGAAGAAGAATTGGTGGCGCAAAGAGCGTATACCGAAAATTTTCGGCGCATTCTGGTTGGAAATACAGAGTTTTCGGAATTTGAGGAAGAGGAAGCAGATGCTAAAGTACCCGATAGTTTGCTTTCGGTAGAACGGATCGAAGAGGATGAAGTGTTGCGTAAAGAGATCGAAGCTGGAGAATTGACCCAAGAGCAACAATTATTGAAACAAACCGCCAACATTAGTCCTAAAGAAATTCCATTAGAACAATTGTACTTCATTCCACCCATTTCTGGAGTAGTAAGTGCCGGTTATCAGCCAGATATTCAGCATTATGGAACAGATATTTTAGCCCCAAAGAATACGCCAGTTAAAGCCGCTTTGGATGGTTATGTGTTTATGTCTGATTGGACTTTAGAGACAGGACACACCATTGGAGTGCAGCATGCTTATAATTTAATTAGCTTTTACAAGCATAATTCTGCCTTATTGAAAGAATCTGGTGATTTTGTCAACTCTGGAGAAGCTTTGGCCATTATTGGCAACAGTGGAACTTTGTCCAGTGGCCCGCATCTGCATTTCGAGCTTTGGCACAATGGAAAGCCCGTTAATCCGAGTGATTACATTAATTTTGAATAAATTCTCTTGCCTCACCTAACTTTAAATCCATATTTGCGTTAGACATTTAGTGAAATGTAACAAATGCTAAGAAATCCAACTTAGTGTAACATTAACATTAATTTATTATTCTTAGAGCGTAATATGCTGGAATCTATGAGATTTTTGTTATAATTTTACGATTCTTTATTTTTTAGTAATCTCTGTTGAAAGGAAATCCAGTAATTCCTTCTCAGCTTTATTTAATCTTGGCTTAATTTAGTCGAGAAATTTTTCAAAAAGGAAAAAATTTATGGAACATAAGCAAGAATTAGAAAAGTTATACAATCAGAAGGGAGAGGCTTTGAGTCCAGTGCTTCCAAATAATATGAAGAATTTTCTCATCGATATAGATGGTACTATTTGCGACGATATTCCCAACGAAGAGCCAGAACGAATGTCTACCTGTTTGCCTTATCCCGATGCTCTCAAAATGCTCAACAAATGGTTTGATGAGGGACATGTTATTTACTTCTTTACTTCTCGTACAGAAGAGCATCGCCCAGTAACGGAAGCTTGGTTGGCAAAACATAATTTCAAATATCACGGAATTCTTTTTGGTAAGCCACGTGGTGGTAATTATCATTGGATTGATAATCACATTGTGAAAGCGACTCGCTTCAAAGGGAAGTTCACAGATTTGGTTGTTAAAAACAAAGACATCGAAGTTTTTGAAAAATAGACCTTCTGTTTTTTAATAAAAAAGCCCCTTGCGGAATATTTCGCAAGGGGCTTTTACTTTATACTTTACCAAAGAATCTACGCCTCCGAGTCAACCAGAATCTCCACCACCAAATCATCTTGCTCTACCATTACCTTTTCCCCTAAGTGAATTTTCTGAATAGTCCCCGCAACCGGAGCCGTTATCGTACTTTCCATTTTCATGGCCTCAATGATAAACAATGGCGTATTCACCGCAATCTTCTCTCCTTCTTTTACCAAAATCTTAGACAAGCTCCCTTGCAATGGAGCGCCCACTTCATTTCCTGATTTAGCTTTTTGGTGAACGATGATTTCAGTTTTGATCGACTGGTCCTTGACCTCTATTGCCCGATTCTGTCCATTGAGTTTAAAGGATACGGTGCGCATGCCGTTGGCATTTGGGGCAGTGATGTTAAGAAACTGAACAAGTACATGTTTGCCTTCATCAATGTAAATAATGATTTCTTCATTAGGCTTTAGGCCATAGAAAAAAGCAGGGGAAGGAATATGTTCAACTGCTCCATAAGTAGATAAGTGTTTGTGGAAATCGGTAAATACCTTTGGATACAATTTGTAAGACAAGAAATCTTTAATGTCCGTATACTCATCAAAAGTTTCCTGAAAAATCGCAAATTCTTTATCAAAATCTATGGGCGCCAAATGCGCATTAGGTCGATTGGTATAAGGCCTTTCGCCTTTCAATACCATTTGCTGAAAGTCTTTTGGAAAACCTCCGGTGATTTGTCCCAGGTCTCCGCGCATCAAGGCTTTCATACTATCTGGAAAAGCCAGCGTTTCTCCATTTTGCAGGATGTCTTGTTTGTTCAATTTATTAGCAGTCATAAACATCGCCATATCGCCTACTACTTTGGAAGAAGGAGTAACCTTGATGATGTCGCCCAATAAATCATTGACGACTCGATAATTATCCTTAATGGTTTCAAACTGATCTTCCAAGCCCAGGCCCCTTGCTTGTGGCCGCAGATTGGAGTATTGTCCGCCAGGAATTTCATGGTCGTATACTTCTGCCGTCCCTGCTTTCAATTCGGTTTCAAAAGGATAGTAAATAGCCCGGGTACTTTCCCAAAAATTGGAATAGGCATTGAGCGAGCGTAGGTCTATAGCATTTTCTCGTTCATGTCCTTGTAGCATCGCAATGACAGAGTTGAAGTTAGGTTGAGAAGTCAAACCAGAAACGGCACTAATCGCTACGTCGACGACATCCACACCAGCTTCAATCGCTTTGAGGTAAGTTGCCGACTGAATAGAAGAGGTGTCGTGGGTATGCAAATGCAAAGGAAGGTCAATGGCTTTTTTCAATTCTTTAACCAATAGCTCTGCCGCCGCAGGTTTGAGCAAGCCAGCCATGTCTTTAATGGCGATCATATGTGCGCCAGCATCTTCCAGTTGTCGTGCCAGATCGAGATAATATTGCAAATCAAATTTGCTCCGATTGGGATCAGTGATGTCACCAGAGTAACAAATACTTGCTTCCGCAATTCCGCCCGTTCTTTCTCTCACCGTGGCAATACTCGTACGCATGCCTTCTACCCAGTTGAGGGAATCAAAAATACGAAATACATCCACTCCCGTCTCCCATGATTTTTCGATAAAAGCTTCCAAAAGATTATCTGGATAAGCCGCATAACCTACCGCATTGGAACCCCGCAAAAGCATTTGTAATAAGACATTAGGCATCGCCGCTCGCAGACTTTCCAGGCGCTTCCAGGGACATTCTTTTAAAAAACGCAAAGCCACGTCGAAGGTAGCACCGCCCCAGACTTCAATAGAGAATAATTGATGGCCATGATTTTTAGCGAAACTTTCTGCGACCTTCATCATATCATAAGTCCGTACCCGCGTCGCGAGTAGCGATTGATGGGCATCGCGGAAAGTCGTATCTGTAAACTGGATTTGCTTTTTGTCATTCAACCATTGCATCATTTTTTCTGGACCCAATTCCGTCAGGAGGTCTTTGCTGCCTTTGGGGTAGGGGCTGGTGGAGTTAAACGCAGGAACTTTGGCTTCGGGGAGTATTCTTTCCGGATCTTTGTATTTGAGGTCTGGATTGCCATTGACGATGACTTCTGCGAGGTAGCGCAACGTTTTGGTACCTCGGTCTCTAATGCGGCCTTGTAGGAGCATCGCTCCATGTTGGTCGATAAAACCTACCGTGGCTTTCCCTTCCCGGAAAGTGGGGTGCTGGAGAAGATTACCTAAAAATCCAATATTGGTTTTTACTCCCCGGATTCTAAACTCTCGCAAAGCTCGATGCAATCTTTCTGAAGCACCACTGAGTGTTCGGCCCCAGGCGGTTACTTTTACCAACATGCTATCGAAGAAAGGAGAAATTTTAGATCCTGAATAGGCACTACCAGCATCGAGTCGAATCCCAAAACCTCCGGCACTTCGATAGGCAATGATGGTTCCATAATCCGGTTTGAAATTTTTGGAAGGATCTTCTGTAGTGATTCGGCATTGCACAGCGAAGCCATGGCATTCGATAGACTCTTGACCTAAGATGTGGATAGTGGGATGATCGAGTGGATAACCCATCGCAATTAAAATTTGAGAGCGCACCAAGTCGATGCCTGTAATTTCTTCAGTGATGGTGTGCTCTACCTGAATACGAGGATTGACTTCTATAAAATAAATATTTTCTTCTTTGTCGACGAGAAATTCTACGGTACCGGCATGGCTATAATTGACATGGCGGGCAATTTTCAAAGCATATTGGTATAAATTTTCGCGGGTTTCTTCTTTCAAGCCGATGGAAGGAGCGACTTCTACTACTTTTTGAAAACGCCTTTGTACCGAGCAATCTCTTTCGTAAAGGTGAACAATGTTTCCATATTTATCTCCCAGAATTTGCACTTCGATATGCTTGGGCTCTTCTATAAATTTTTCGAGAAAAATAGTACCATCTCCAAAGGCCGTTATTGCTTCTCCTCTAGCTTCGTCATAAGATTTTATCAAATTTTCTTTATTGCGAACCACTCGCATTCCACGACCACCACCACCTGCAGCAGCTTTTACCATAATCGGAAAACCAATGCGTTCTGCTTCTTTTAGGATCACTTTCTCGTCCGTCAATTCTGCGCGACTATCTTCGATGAGTGGCACCTGCAGGGCGCGGGCAATGGTTTTTGCCGCAACTTTATCTCCCAGGCGCTCCATCACTTCTGCGTCAGGGCCGATAAAAGCAATTCCTTCTTCTCGGCAACGACGGGCAAAGGTGACATTCTCAGATAGAAAACCGTAGCCAGGATGAATGGCTTCTACCTTGTTCTTTTTAGCGATTCTTAGAATTTCCTCTACGTTGAGGTAAGGTTTTAGAGGCTCGTCATTGGGGCCAATTTGGTAGGCTTCATCTGCTTTGTAACGATGCAGAGAGTACCGGTCTTCATAGGTATAAATGGCTACCGTAGTTAATTGGAGTTCGGAAGCTGCTCGTAAAACACGAATGGCAATTTCTCCTCGGTTCGCGACCATGATTTTGTTAAATCGGTTTTTTTGTTCAGGCATGGTGATGATTTTTACCAAAAAAAATTAAACGTTCCTGGACAAATCCCGTGGTCAATGA
>CALLVY010000110.1 GCA_938015925.1 uncultured Saprospiraceae bacterium | reverse complement strand
ATCGCGAATTCGTGTAGAAGTATTGGTTCACCAATGATTAATTAAACTAAACTATTGCATTGACCGCCCCAATCAATATTCGATATTTGGCTAATGAATATTGAATATTTCCTTTTCTATTTTTTTCTGAACACTCCTAATAAGGAATTTTGAATATTGATTTTTTTGACGAAAAATCGCGCTTTTATAGGAAGATCAAAGAAGGGATTAAACTAAATCATAGCATTGACCGCCCCAATCGATATTCGATATGGAATATTTCCTTTTCCTTTTCTCTGAACACCGCTAAACATGCATCCTCCTTTCTGGAAAAAATACCTCAGTTATCTTTTTGAAATTCATTTGGAAACTCGATCCAGTGAATACAACCCGGAGTTGCACGTCAGTTTGGTGGATGGGCGCTATCAATTGTATACAGAGCATGCCATCTATTCTTTTGCGGATTTATACAACAACTTTAGAATCACTTTTGAAGAACTCTCTTTAGATCAATATCCTATTGAGAAAGTTTTGGTACTTGGTCTTGGCTTGGGAAGCATTCCTTATATGCTGGAGAAAACCTTTCAGAAGAAATACCATTACACCGGCGTAGAAATCGATGAGGAAGTCATTGCCTTGGCCAGTAAGTATGTGATGCGAGCCTTGGCTTCGCCGCAGCAATTGATTTGTGCAGATGCTTATTCTTATGTAGCGCTTTCTACCGAAAAATTTGACCTCATCACTATTGATCTTTTTTTCGATAATATTATTCCGGTCAAATTTGAAGAGCAGGCTTTTTTGAAAAATGTGGCCGCACTTTTAAATCCTGGTGGTATTGTGATCATCAATCGATTGGCAGATATGCCGCAGGCGAAGGAAAGCAGCAAGGCTTTCTTTGAACAACAGTTTTTACAAGTCTTTCCTGATGGAAGATACTTGGAGGTGGAGCGCAATTGGATGTTGATTAATAAGTAGACCCTAAACCGCGAAACCACAACTTCCATTTGTTTAGCCTAAAGATTTTTTATACTTTAGACAAATGATCTATATTCGAATCCGCTACCTACTGATTTTGTTGTTTATGCTAATCGGCATTGTACTCCACTATCAGTTTGGAATTGCCAATGCTTGGTATTGCTATGTCGCTAGTGTGGTTTTGTATATTACTTATTACCTCTTTGGTACAGTGGGCCCCGCCTTTAGTGCCTTGCGAAAAGGAAAAATAGAACAAGCCGAAAAGCTCATCGGCATGAATCGCAAACCAGAATTTTTATTGAAACAGCATCGCGCTTATTATCATTTTACCAAGGGAATGATTGCTATGCAAAAAAAAGAACTCACTACTGGAGAAATGCATCTTAAGTCTGCTTTAGAGCTTGGCCTTCGCAATGACAATGACAAGGCATTGGTGTCGCTCAATCTCGCTCATATTTATTATGTCCTCAAAAGAGAAAACGACTCGATGACTTTTTTGCAAAAAGCCAAGGCTTTTGAAAGCAATGATTTGATGATTAAGCAAAAGATTGAAGAATTGGAAAATGCTTTGGCGTCTAGCTTGAATTAGAACAATTGTTTTAAAGTAGATCGCTGACCTATGAGTCATTATTTTTGATCCAAAACCAAATGCGATTCCAAGCGAGCTTCTAGTTCCTCAAAACTAGTATATCCATTGGACAACAAATTTTGTTGATCGCCCTGTTCCAATACCAAAGCAGGCATTCCACGGAATGGACTTACTCTAAATTTTTCAAATTCTTTTTCCGCTAAGACTCGATATTTATCCTCCTGCATTTTGGCTTTAAATTCCGTTTTATCAAAACCTATTTTCTCCGCATAATCGGCATACCATTCTTCCTCAACCGGATTCATTCCATCCATATAAACCGCCGACAATAATAATTCTGCAAAGGCCAATTCTTGCTCTGGTCGTTCTTCTTTGATAATGCATAAAGCAATCGACGGTGGAAGGGAATCTAAAGTCATTTTTCCTTCTCCAAACACATCGGCTAAAAAACCTTCTCCAAATTTGACCCCCGTTTTGGCCTCTACACTTTTATAAGCTCCGGCTTTGATATGCGGTGCGACGGTATTGACTCGTCCAGCTCTATTGCCCAAAAACAAACCACCACTAATGACTTCGACCTCCAAGTTCTTTCCATAAGTATTCCTCAATTTGGACAGGACAGAACTAAAACCATAGCACCAGCCACAAAGCGCATCGTAATAATAAATCAGTTTTACTTTAGCGATTTGAGCCATAGGTATTACTGCGGAATCCTCCTGATTCCTTAAGTCGTTTGGTGTGCATAGTCCCGTTTCGATATCACAAGAGGAACTTGACTTATCTGTATTTTCCATTTTAGTATCTTTTGACGGCCTCCGATCCAGTAAAACAAAGGAAAGGATCAAGCCTCGTAATCAATGCAAAGCTCCGTAAAGTTCGCATCTTTTTAGTTTAAGTACTGGGCAAATAATAAATTTCGACTTGTAACAAACACTTTTAGTAATACTTTGAGTAAATTTCCCATAATTGACCAAACTCAAGCCTTTTAGTATGGGTTTTATCTATGAAGTTGTTAAAAAAAAAACCTTGAGCAGCTGAAATAAAAAGCAGGAAGCTTTTAATCATTGGCTACTTTTAAAATGCAAAGTTTCTTATTGCACCCCGTACTTCGTACCTTTGTCCTCTACACTTAAACAAAACTACATCTATGTTTACCATCAATATATACCTCAAATTTGCTCTAATCGCCATAAATCTAATTGGCGGTATAATCCTTACTATCGCTTTTGGCTTTTGGTATGCCTTTCCTTTCCTCTTGATCGGCTTGGGCTTATTGGCTTCTTATATTTTATTGGGAACGGTACAATCTACGGCGGAATTGGTCCAATTGGGGGATTTCCCGGAAGCAGAGAAAAGAATTGCCCTGACTTGGAAACCGGATTGGCTCTACAAAACCAATCGTGCATTTTACTACCTCATTCAGGGTACCATGGCTATGCAACGCAAAGACAATGATGCAGCGGAAGGCTGGCTCAAGAAAGCGGAAAGCATCGAATTGCCTTCTGATAATGAAAAGGCAATGGTGGCCTTACAGTTGGCTAATATCCAAGCGAGTAAAGGCAATTGGACGTATGCTAAAACCCAGCTTTCTAAAATGAAGAAATTGAAAGTGACGGAAGGGCAGCTTAAGGAGCAGATTCAAATGTTTGAAAAAGCAGTGACGAATCGTGGTCAGGCGAAGCACCAAATGGGAATGAAAGGTGGAGGACGTCGGAAGGGGTTTAGGCGATAGGGAATATTGGATATTGATTTAGGAGTGTTCAGGAAAAAAATGGAAGAGGAAATATTCAATATCGAATATCGATTGGGCCGGTCAATGCTATGATTTAGTTTAATCCCATCTTTGATGTCCCTATAAAAGCGCGATTTTTCGTCAAAAAAATTATTATTCAATATTCCTATCCAGCATTAAACCTCCGTTTTTTCTTTTTCTCATTTACTAAACAGTCGTGAGAGGAAGCTTAGTTTAATTTAAAATAGATACAGTTTTCTGTTCTTTGGCTTTCTTCTAGTCCAAAGTTTTGTTGTAGACTGTCGATCAATTCTTTTTGGCAACAGAGTACCCGATCCTGGGACTTCAATTGTTTCCAATCTTTTACCAATTCCAAATTTGTTCCTTCGTAGTGATTCGCGCCTTTGATGTAAAAATTGGCTTGGTCGTATAATTCGGGATGCTTGTTGTACATCAGGACTTTATAATTTTGCTCGGCTGGATTTGATTTTTTTAGACTGCGGATAAAATGGCCTTCTCGTTCTAAAGCAAAAGTGGGATCGCTGTTTTGAATGGTCGTCCAGGAGTTTTTATAAGGGATAAAAAACAAGACCACGAGCAGCAAGCCAAACCAAAGATCATTCAAGCCCCTCCCCTTCCCTGGCACTGAAATAGACTCCAGCATTTTCCAAAGCTGTACCACTCCTACTCCGATCAACAAACTCAAAAAAGGATACAAGGGCGCATCGTAATAATTGAGCTTTACACTCGGATAAGAAATCAAGAGAAAAAAGCTGAGACAAAACACAGCGGCCATTTTGGTAAAAGCAGGGAGTACCCCTTGCGCTTCTTTTTTTTCTCCGCCCCACAATCCCAAAATCAAAGCCAGGGGTAAGCCCATCAGGTAAGGCATAAAATACGAGCGCGTCCACATATTTTCCCAATAAAAACCAAAAGGCTGTTCTTGCCAAGGCATGATGTTTTCGGCAAAGCGGCGATACTCGGAAAAGATAACTTTATCCAGATAACCCGGTGCGGCATATTCGCGAAGTCCGTAATAACCGAAGCAGGCAAAAGCCACACTTCCTGCGATCAGATAGAGGTAAGGTTTTTTTAAAATGGCCAACAATCGCTTTTGCAATAAAGCCGCCAGCGCCAATCCCAACAAAGGCATCAAGCCCGCGACCGACTTTGATAGAAAAGCCAAAAAGATGCCTAAGCCAATCCAAGAAAAATACCATTTCTCTTTTTTGCCTTTTGCGTCTAGCAAATAATCAAAAGCCAATAAGCTGTAGAAGGTGATCCAAAAAACCAGCATCGCATCGAGGTCGCCAGAGCGAGCAACGTGGTTGCGGAGATAACCACTAGAGGTCACCAAGACCAATAGCGCCACTAAGCCAATCCGATAATCCTGGAGGCTGCGATGCGCAAAAAGGAATAACAGAAAGCCCGTCCCAAAAGCCGCCAAAGCAGAAGGCAATCGAATCGCCCACTCCGTAGGCCCCAGAATTTGGATACAGAGACTTTGTAGCCAGATGACAAAAGGAGGTTTGGTATTGTATAGGTCGGTAAGGCCATTATTTTTTAAAACCAGCGGATCGCCGTACATCGCCATTTCCAA
>CALLVY010000109.1 GCA_938015925.1 uncultured Saprospiraceae bacterium | reverse complement strand
CAAAAAAACCCTTCCAAGATAGATCTTGAAAGGGTTTACTAGTAGGGATCGGTAAATCAAAAGAACCGATTCCGATTGCTTCTTTAAAATCGATTGCCAGGACTTTTTATCTCAGATTCACCAAGTGTTGTGTCCTGATACACACTTGTGACGAAAAAAAATAACTTTATCTTTTCAACAATACCATTTTACGCGTAGCACTTCCTTCAGAAGTAATCAACTGGTAATATAGGATTCCATTGGCGTCTGCCAATTCGCTGGCCTGAATAGCCACTTCATGATAACCCGCTTCATAGCTTCGCTTTTCTATTTTCAACACCTTACCAGAAACGTCGCTAATGGTCAAAATGGTTTTACTCGCCTTAGGCAATTGGAAAGAAATAATGGTTTCTTCCTTGAATGGATTTGGCCGATTCGGAAACAACTCAAAGGTCGTCGGAATAATTTCTTCTGTGATTATTTCTTTAAAAGTAATGAAAGGTTTCTTCACTTCAAGATTACCAGTATAAGCTTCCGCATTGGTCATTTTAGAATTCATCTCTAGCACTTCACTTAGTTTGGTGGTCGCCGTTGCGATAAATTTCAAACTAAACAATACTGTTTCTGGTTCAAATTCCTGAACAGTCCGATCATACCAATTACACAACAACAAGCCATCTCGCAAGAAATGCTCTCCCAATACAGGTGCAGGAAGAACGCCTGGTTCTGCTCCTTTAAAAAGCAATTGTACCGGATTGAAATCCAGGGTAAATTGAAAGCCAAGAATATCTTTAAAGTCTTTGGCTCGGAAATCAATTTGAATTTCCTCTCCTGGGTTTAAGTATTGATCTGCTGTGGTAAATTCTAAATGCCCTTGGTCTTCCCGATCTGATCCGGCTTCTAATAAGCCAGCCATCGCGGAGCCATTAACATCTCCTATTTTTATCCCCACAAAATCTATCCCTGATTCGCCATAAGTCAAACCATTGATATGGCAAACTTCAGGAAAAGAAGAACTAAAAGGTTTAGCAGGATTGGCAAATTCATAATTCGCATCTACAAAACGCCAAGAGGTATTATTCGGAAATTCATCTTGTATGTATAGAATTAGTTTTTGAAGTTCAATCAAATCAAGAGTACTTACAGAATTGGAACCATCTACATCCGCAGCGATTAATTGGTAGGGAGAATCTAATTCTTGCAAACCAATTAAATGGCGGCTAATCAAAACCATATCTAAAGTAGAAATCCCTTTTCGATAGTCGATATCATGGATGGGTTTTACGGAATAATTCCTATTGGTTGGTAAGTCTGCAAATGCAAAACGTCCGGTAGAAAAAGTAGGAGTTTCTAAAGTCATTCCGCCGTCGAGATAAACCATCATATCTTCCAAAGCATCTCCATTTTCATGATTTATATTTCCGACGATATAACTAAAGGCTGGTGGAATCGGACAAACTTCTGGATTCGCAATAGTCAAAGAAGGTAAGATACAAGAACTCGCATTTCCACTGGTATCAATTACCGTAATCCCAACATTAAAAGGTTCGTCTTTATAAGCACAATCTAAGTTTAAAACATCCGTTTGCACTGGAGAAATAAAGAAGGAAGTATCAAAAGAACAATCTGCATAAAAAGATAAAAACTGACCTGGTGTCAAGGAAATATCCATCGTTACCGGATCGAGATTTATTTCAAAATCACTACAAGTAAAAGTTGGTTTGGTATTATCAACAACCGTCACCGTAGTCGAACAAGTCGAACTATTGCCACAACGATCTATCGCGATAAAATTGACCACATGTACACCTATTGGATAACGACCACTAGCTTCTCCCAAAGAATCTGGAGCAAATGGCGAGTCATTGATAATCGTCGTTACATCTGCGCAATTATCAGTAGCCGTTGGAATCAAATTCAAAAAGGTATCGCATTTGTGTACAAAAATACTTGGGTTGTCATTAGGCCTCAAGGTGACCGTAATATCAGCTGGACAGGTAAGCAATGGAGGAACCGTATCAATTACATTGATCAACTGTTGCTTGGTATTCACATTTCCACAATTATCAGTGGCCGTCCATCTTCGGATAATGATATAAGTATTTGGACAAGAACCATCTTCATTTTCGGTATAAACGAGACTGACATCCGTATCACAATTGTCTGTTGCAGAAACAAGCAGCATATTGGTGGTGTCTTGTAAACGATCACATTCTACCGTAAGATTGGCCGGAATATTTATCAAGGAAGGAGCAACTGTATCGATCAAGATCAGCAACTGAGAATCCACTGTTGTATTTCCACAATTGTCAACCGCGGTCCATTTCCGAACCAAGGTAAATCCATCCGTACAAATTCTATCTGTAGTATCCTGAGAAAAAGTAATCATTACATCATTGTCGCAATTATCTATCGAAGTAATATCCGTGTTGATCACAGGTGGTTCTGGAACGTCATTACATTGCACCGTCGAATCTCCTGGAATCCCAGACAAGACAGGTACAATCGTATCAATCACCATAATCAACTGAGTGTCCACCGCTACATTTCCACAATCATCTGTGGCAATCCATCGACGGATCAACGTATAATTATCTGTACAAATCACCATTCCTGTACTTTCTTCCAAAACAGGAATCACCATCATATCACAATTATCCGTTGCCGTGATATTCGTAGGGGCCATTGGAATAGCATCGCAAAGTACGGTGAGGTCAGCGGGTACGCCAGATAGCACAGGATCTTCTTCATCTAATATTGTAATGCTTTGAATCCGTGTAGCGGTATTCCCACAATTATCGGTAGCGGTCCAGGTACGCGTGATGCCACTTTCATTGGTACATCCTCCGGGAGAGGTTTGGTCCGCAAAAGTTACCTCTACCATTAGATCACAATTATCAGTAGCAGTTGGAGGAGTCAATAAACCGCCAGCGGAAGGATCCGTAGGATCCGTACAAGCCAAAGTCACATCCTGTGGATCATTGTCAAAAACAGGGATCGTCGTATCGACTACGCTTAAGACCTGAACACTATCTCTTACATTGCCACAATCATCTGTCGCACTCCAGGTACGCGTGAGGGTATAACTGTCTACACATGGACCGTCGGTTCTTAGTTCATTATAATCAGGAATTACCATTGGATCGCAAGCGTCAATCGCTTCTACTGTTGCAGCGGAAGGTACCGCATCGCACTCCACCGTTGTATCAGCAGGTACGCCTACCAACATGGGAGGAGTGGAATCCATAAAGGTAATTTCTTGAACAACTTCTGCGGTATTGCCACAATTGTCGGTAGCTCGCCAAGTTCGGGTAATGGTAGCGTTTCCTATACAACCTGGTGCATCACTTTGCATCAAAACAACATCAACCATGGCATCACAATTGTCCATTGCCGTTGGTGTAATATCAGTAGGCATTCCATCACACTCCAGAGTCATGTCTGTTGGGACATTCGTAAAAACAGGTGCGGTGGTATCCACAACGCTTATGTTTTGTACATAAGTAGAATCATTGCCACAGTCATCGGTAAAAGTCCAAGAACGCGAAATGGTGAAATTATTTTCGCAGGTACCTGGAATAATATTTTCCATAAAAACCAAATCGACCATAGCGTCACAATTGTCATTGGCCGTTGGTTCACCAACAGGGAGTGCAGCCTCACAAGAGACCAAAGTATCCCTTGGAAAATCACTTAGTGCAGGAGCTGTCGTGTCTACGATAGTAAGGGTCTGGCTGCTGGTACTTGTGTTGCCACAATCATCCGTAGCAGTCCAGGTTCGAACAATCGTTTGATTCGCTGCGCAGCCACCTCCCGTGATTTGTTCGTCGAGGGAAATAGCTGGTGCATTATCACAATTATCTGTTGCAATTGGATCAGCGTTTGGGACGGCCTCATCGCATTGCAATAATGTATCTGCTGGAACGAAAGTAAATATTGGGTCGGAGGAATCGGTAAAACTTACCTGTTGAGTAGCGACTCTGGAATTGCCACAATCATCCGTGGCGGTCCAGATTCTTTCCAGGATAAAAGTATTGCCACATATTCCGGGTATGGTATTTTCGGCATAAGCCATATCGACGGCAGGATCACAATTATCCGTCGCCGTAGGCGTAGTGGTCGGAACGGGTTGGTCACATTCCAAACTAATGTCTGCTGGCACTCCGGCAAAAATTGGTGCGACCGTATCTATCACTGTTATGACTTGTGTCACGACACTACTGTTGTTACAATTATCACTAGCCATCCAAGTTCGGGTAATGACCGATTCTTGTGGACAAGCGCCTGGAATTATGGTTTCATCAAAACTAATATTTAGCGTTGCATCACAGGCATCAATTATGGTAGGTTGAGCCGCGGATGGAATATTATCACATTCAACGGTAATGTCACTTGGTACTCCGGTAATTTCAGGAGGAGTGGTATCTTCTATTTTTATGACCTGAATCTGCGACCACATACTATCGGAACACAAATCCATGATGTTCCAGGTACGAATGATTTTACGCAAACAAGAATCTGCAAAGAAATGATATTCATCCAAATTGCTAATTCCCAATAAACGACAGTTATCGGAAGTCTGTGGAAAACCCGTGATTCCAAAATCAAGCTCTTGTCCACATTCTACCAAAACATTGATTGGCGGAAAAGTAACTTGTGCAGGTGTATTGTCTTGCATCGTGATCGTCTGGCTACAAGAGACAGAACGACCGGAGTGATCTATAGCCGTCCAAATTCTAGCGACGCTTCCTACTCCACATGGATCAAGATTGCTTACATCATTAAAAAATAAAGTATCTAACTCACAATTATCAAAAGCCGTGGCCATGCCTCCCGTCAAACTGAGGTCTGTAAAATCTTGCGTACACTCCAAAGTCACACTGGCAGGACAGCTAATTACTGGTGCCAATTTATCTTCAATATTAACCTCAGACATACAGTCGTTGAAATGCCCGTGGAGATCTCCTCCAGGTCTCATTCGAATGGGGTTGATCGGGCCATCTCCAGGATCCACATCGAAAGTTCTCAAGACAACCATATGGTTACTAACCGTTCTGTCTTCGCAACAAAAGGCGACATAGTCATCAAAATAAATTTGATTGCCAAAACGATTCCCATTGTCATCTCCATTTTCTAAATCACAATTGGTACTGCCTTGATTGCTATTGGAACCATCCGTTGTTCCCAAAAGGTCATTCATGCGAATTACTTTATAATAAAGTAAACCACAATTATCGTGGCTCAAATCATCAAAAGAATTGGGCAGCACGCGTACGGTTCCGTCTATGGTTAAATTTGAAATCAAAAAAGAAACGCAGGTCGCCGTTGGTGGCACTTGATCCTCTACTGTTAGATCCATTGTAGCGATCGTAGAATTGCCACAGCAATCAGAAGCGGTATAAGTGATGGTATGCGTTCCTTGCATCAAACCTGATACATGGTATCGTCCCAAGCCAGCGGCATAAGCTACGGTACCTGCACTTGCATGAACGGTGTAAGAAAGATTGGATGTTGGATTACAATTATCGGATAAGACAGGAATGGGAGCATACCAATCTGCGATACAAGATTCTGAGGGAGTGCTGATCGTCACATCGGCCAGGCCACTCAATTGTGGGCCAGCATCGTCTGCTACTTTGATCGTTTGTTGGTGAACATAATTTTGTCCAGAACAATTTTCATAAATATTCCAGGTTCTCAATATTTTAAAACAAGCCGAGCTTGCTCCTGCAGGACAAACATCTATCCGTAGATCGGAATAGGAAAAACTAATGGATTCACATCCCATCGCAACAGGTATTCCCGTTCCTTTCCATTTGACCACATTATCATTGGGTGCTGGATAAAATTCATCTTCTGGTGCAGGGTGACCATTTGGCAAAGCATTCCAACCAATATTAGGAATAACCGCATTGCCTGGATCTTTTTCCAATTCGTCGCAAAGCAAAGCAGCTTGAGTTGTTCCTATAAAATCGTCTGGGTAAGTAATGGATCCTGCGGCTAGTCGATTGAAGGCTATTGTATCGACACAAGATCGGGTATTGCCATAAGCATCTACGACGGTCCAGGTTCTGTATAATATTTCAGAAATCGGATTGCTACAATCTTGTACTTCGGTTTGTTCGGAATAAGAAAGAGTAGCATCCGTACAATTGTCGAAGTCGCTTAGGGTATAACTATTGTTGGCTTGTTGGCTGGCCGTCTGAGAAATCCCTGCTGTAGGAGGTAAAGGAAATGGAATACTAAGACCACTTGTATTGATAACTAGACTGATATTGGTTGCCATCGCTACATTGGCTGGATTGGTATTACATAAAGTAAAAGTAAACATGGAAGCATTGTTTACCGTTTCTCCATACAGTGTACTTAGGTCTCCTTCTGCTTGGAAACTTCCAGCAATTGCAGGAGCAGGACTTGAGGCACAAGTATTTTCCAAATCGGTATAGCTCGCACTGGCTTCTTGGTCGAAGCGAAGAGAGAGATCATTATTATTGCAAACAGGTTGAGTAAAGAGGTCGATTATCACTCCGCCAGGTGAAGTAAGAGAAGCAGACAATTCGCTAACATTGTTGTGTTCAACTTCAAAACTGATATTTACATCTGTGAGGTTTCCGGTGAGGGAAACAGGAATAGAAATGGTATTACATCCATTGACGGCATCTAAAGTAAGTGGAGCAGCTATACTACTTGGAATAGTTGGGCTTGCCTCTGTTCCACAGTCTAAAGCTAAATTATTGCATTGGAGGAATGGGATCAATTTTTCTTCTACAAAAACGACACCTTCACAGGAATTGGTAGAAGAAAGATCTACAAACTCTACACTCAGGAATTGCCCTTCGTAGGTATCGTCTACAAATGGGCTGGTAGGAATAAGGATTCCTTGTTGGTCATAGATATTGACTTCGAATGGCCCCAGGCAATCGGCATCCATCGTTCCTTCCAGAATATCATCTCCCACTATCTCGGAAAGACAAGAAAGCCCCAGAGATACCTGAATGGTATCGTTGCAGATCAACTGACAGACGCCAGGTTGGGCGAAAGCAGGTTTGGCGAATAAAAATAATAGCAGGATCAGGAAACTATATATCCTTAATTGCTCTGTGTTTTTATTTTTTTTCATAGTTATGAATCTTAGGTTATGGGATTTGCCCCGCAGTCCGAATTCGAATTGCGAGGCAATTTGTCAATAGTGATTATGTTCAATAAGTGCAATAGTATTCCAGGCCATCTTGGTACAATACCAAAACAGCGATTATCAAATCTCATGAATGTTTGGAAGCCCTTTATCAAGCCTTTACAGCTAATCCTATTTAGCTCCCGCACAGGAGTTAAAAGGGCAAGACAGTAGGATGCCTTAATCCGGTTTCGGAATGGGAAAAAATGACGGTTGAAGGGATAAAAGGTAGATCAAAAATTACGCTAGTAAGACCTACTTTTAGAAATCATGTTAAGGAATTTAGACCTTAACATTATTTTCAATACGTTTAAGCGCCTGGGAAAGTTTCTAATTCTTAGCCTTTGTTTTTTGTTTGGGTAGAACAAAATTTTGATTAGTTAATAAGCTAAGCCATACTCAAAGGTTTTGTGCTTTTTCTAAAAACTTTTTATATTAAACAAATATAACATATAAAATTAAATAAGTAAACCCTTGCTCAAAAAAACTTATAATAAATTATCTAATTTAAAACCAAGAAAGAATGAATCCCAGTGACACATTATAAAAATATACCATGCAATAAACATACCAAGAAAGGCTTTTGTCCTACTTCTCAGCGAAGCTGGTAATTTCACCAAGTGCTGTTTGTTTGAATAAATTTCGAGAAGTTGTTATAAAATCAAAACTTGCACTATTTTTACCTTTCTAAGAGAATCTTTAAAATTTCGCCCTAAAAACAGATCTTTCAGACAGTGTATTGAAGTTCATCAAACAATAGTTATGTATCTCTTTCTCGTCGTTCTTATTATCGGCTTATTCATTGCCATGTTATTCCTCAATTTATACTTTCGTATGAAGGTTTTGAAAGTGTACAAAGTCTTGGTACAAAACAAGGTAGAGTTTGGAGCCAGTCATATTTTTGATAAAGAGAAAATGGAGGCGGAGATTATGCCTCGCTATCCCAGGCATCGAAAAGACATCGAAACGTTTGTTAATCACATTCAATATTCCATAAAGATGGCCTCCGTGCTCGTGGCGCTAATCACTCTTTTTGGTGCGGTTTTGATGTATTACCGTTAGGTAAGTTAGTCCTGGTTTTCTGATTTACAACCAAAGCCCCTTAGAAGGCATCTTTTAAGTAGTTTCTTCCTGCTTCGAAATTCCTTATCTTGAGCCACTTTTACGAGTAGCACTAATTTTGAACTTGTTTTAATACTTGACTTTATTTTCATGTTGGAAAGATTTAAGTTTTATTTTTTCTTCTTTTTCTTATTCTCCCTCCCTGCTGCATTGCACAGTCAGGCTCCCGTAGATACCACAAAACGCGACGGCCTTTTACAAGATATTTTTCAAGAGCCCGATAGCTTTAAGGTCACTTATTTTTATATAGACAATCCAAAGAAATTATTCCATTATTCTGATACGCTCCTGGGGAATTATTTCCACCAACCACAACCCTCTCGCAGTAGAGACCTCGAACTCATCAATCTTGGCAATCTAGGAACCCCCACACAAGCACTGGTTTTTGAACCTGGCTTTAGAAAGGGTTTTGATGTAGGTTTAAATCAATTTGATGCTTATCGCCGGAGTACGGAAGAACTCGCTTTTTATAAAATTGACAATGCTTTTACCGATGCTTCTTTTGCACAAGGAAAAACCAGAGATGACCAATACCTGACCACAGTTTTTAGTCGCAACTTTGGAGACCACATCAATTTTTCTCTCGACCTAAAAAAAATCAATCACGCCGGAGTTTATAAAAACCAAGAATCCAAGCATACTACTTTTGCCACAGGAATTTGGTACCATCATCCAGGTGGTTCTTATGATGGGCACCTGATTATAAATAATAATGGGTTTTTTCAAGGACACAATGGGGGGATTGATTCTACCACGCTAACTCCAATCAATCAATCGAAAGAAGGATTGGTTCCTGTACGTTTGGAAGGCACCGTAACGGATCCTAAGGTCAACAGCCAAACCAATGCCGCTGCCCAAAGCCGCTACCAATCAAGAGAGGTGGCTTATGCGCATTATTTCACCATCGGCGGCCCTCCCAAAAAGCGCGTCAAAAAACCGAAGAAAAAAGATCTACCGATTAGCTTGCCAGATAGTATTTCATTACCTGATTCTTTATTGCTCGGTGATTCCTTACTACTGAATGACTCTTTGCAATTGAACGACTCCTTACTTTTGGATACGCTCAATCTAGTCCTACCAATTGATTCTTTGCCTGTAGACACAAGTTTGGCAAAAACCGAAATCGCAGATTCATTGGCCAATGCAGAAGCTACTCCAAGTCTACCTGTAGACAATCGAAAAGTTTGGAAAAGAGATTTTCAGATCTATCACAAAATCAGTTTCAATAGCAGTTGGTATAAATTCTCAGATACCAAACTAGCAGCTACTGCCCCTTTCTATGGAACAGATCAAATACACACGAAAGGCTTGCGCTATTTTATTCGAACCCGTACCTTGGAAAATACTTTTCGAATTGGAACTTCCAAAAAAGATACTAGTAATGTTCAGCAAAAAGGCCGACTCGAAGTGGGTTTAATCCATCGATTGATTCGCCTCAATCAAGAACCGCTCGACAATGTCACGGTGAATAACCTTTTACTCACTGGCACCTGGAATTTTGCGCCAACACCACAGTTGTCTTTACAAACCTATGCGCATTATGGGCTATGGAAAAACGCTGGCGATTATTATGTAGGCGGCACCTTGCAAATTGATTTTGGGAAAATTGGCCAATTTGAAGCCAAGGCCGTTCAGCAGCATTACTCCCCTACCCTGGTTCAGTCCAGCATGTATATCACCAGCCAAAAAGTTTGGGAAAACGATTTTAGTAAAACTTTTGAAACGACCTTAGCGGCTACCTATCGCATTCCCGCTTGGGGCACAGAAGTCAGTGGCCAATATCATTTGCTCAATAATTATATTTACTTCGATCTAGAAACGAGGCCACAGCAAAGTAATTTGGGCATCAATATTCCACAGGTAATCGTCAAGCAAAACCTCCAATGGAAAAACTTCCATTTGGATAATATTTTCACCTGGCAATTGTCTTCTGCACCAGAAGTTTTGCCATTGCCCAATCTGTATGGAAAACATAGTTTGTATGCGGAGGGAAAAATATTTCGCAAGATAATGTTGGCTCGCCTGGGAATAGATTTTCTTTGGAATAGCAATTATGAACCCAATGCTTACCAACACCTTTATGGCCAATTTCATTTACAAAACAGGGAGACGCTCGGATTTTATCCGCAGGCAGACGTGTCTTTTAGCATGAAGGTAAAAACCTTAAGGGCTTTTGTAAAAGGAGAAAATGTGACGCGCTTCTTGCTCGACGATTTTGTCTATCGAACCCCGGATCATCCCATTCCTTACTTTATACTTCGTTTTGGTTTGTCCTGGCGATTCTTGAATTAGAAGCTGGTCTTTGGTATTCATTCTAAAAAATCCAATACTAACTTATTCAGATAAGCTCGGTCTACTTCCTGTAAACCATGTCCCGTATTTTCCAATATTTCCAACTGAACATTGGGCAGCAGCTGCAAATACTCTTGGGTAAATCCCCAAGGTTGATTATCGCATTGGCCTCTTAAGATTAAAGTTGGAATGGGCAATTCCTTTAGCTTTGACTTTTGATTTTTTTCTTCTTGAAAACTTTTAACCGTTCTTAGGTGAGCGTAATATCCACTTCCTCCAGGATAGCTTTTAGAATTGCTTCCGTCGCAGCTAGTCGATTTATTAAGCGCCGTATTTAGTTGGGTAAAAAAGTCATCTGCTGTTTTGTCGGAGGCTAATTTAATGCCCAGCTTATTGGCACAAAGGGTCATTAATTTACTGTGCAAATTATACACTTTATCATTCGCTTCTTTATTGGAAAACTTTGGTTTCTTTAAATGCAAACTATCTGGAGGAAGCAATTGATTGCTACTTGAATTCCAAGGCAATATTGGTCCGGGACCCGTGAGTATTATTCTTTCGACTTTCTCTTTTTGCTCTTGCACATAATTCATTGCCAAGGTAGCTCCCCAGGAATGGCCGAGTAAGATGACTTTTTCTGAACCAATTTTAGCAATTATCTCAGCGAGATCTTTTTGATGTCGAGCTACCGTATATTCCTTTATGTCTTCTAGCCTATTCGAATGACCACTGCCTACTTGGTCGTAAAAATAAATGGGATAGCCCGCTTCCGCTAAGGGTTTCCATTTTTCAACAATCTCGTTTTTGATTATTCCTCCCGGGCCACCATGTAGGTATATGATGGGAAATTTATTTGCATCTGATATAGGATGAATCAACGTATAGCCTATTTTTGAACCAGTACTTAGATCCCAGTACTGTGTTCCGGGTCTTTCTATAAATGAGGGCACCTCATATTGGCGAGGCCATACTGCCAGGTACAACAAAATAAGCAAGCTTAAAAAAAAGAATATTTTTTTATTCATGCGCAAGGCGTCAAAATTCGAGAGAGCAGGGAAAAAGAGTAAAGAGGAGGATAAAAAAAATCCCAGACTTAAGCCTGGGATTTTCTTTTTTACATTTCGTAATTCGGAGCGATACTTGATTCGTCGGCAGAATAGAAATCATTGATGATGGTCATGATTTCTTCAGGGTCATCTGTGATCGGAATCAGGTCGAGGTCTTTAGCGCTGATATTTCCTTCTTGTTCGAGCATGACATTGGTAATCCAATCTTTCATACCTGTCCAAAAATCAGTTCCTACCAAGATAACCGGTACTTCGGTAATCTTCTTGGTTTGGATGAGCGTCAAAACTTCGAATAATTCATCGAGTGTTCCAAAACCACCAGGCAATACGACGAAAGCCTGAGCATATTTAACAAACATAACTTTCCGCACAAAGAAGTAACGGAAATTGAGGTTGTGTTCAGGATTGATGTATGGATTGTGACTTTGCTCAAATGGCAAATCAATATTGAGTCCTACCGAAAGTCCTCCGTCCATAGAAGCTCCTTTATTTCCTGCTTCCATGATACCAGGTCCACCACCGGTGATCACTCCATAACCTTCTTTAGTCATTCTGCGAGCCACATCTACAGCCAATTGGTAGTATTTGTTTTCCGGTTTGGTTCGGGCGGAGCCAAAAATAGAAATACACGGATCGGTATTATTCATGATCTCAAAGCTGTTGACAAATTCTGAGATTACTTTAAACATCGTCCAAGAGTTTTCTCCTTTGAGTTTACTCCATTGTTTTATTTTTCGGGTTTCTATTTCGTTATTTTTTGCGTTTTCGTTCATAATTTTATCGGTTTACTTATAGGTAATTAAAATGAAGGCTTTTAGAAGATTTGGTAAAAGCCTTGAAGCTTGGAAAAGTAAGAAGATTTAAATAAAGGTCCCCTTTTGCCCAAGCTGACAAAAGCCCACTTAATAGCGGGCTTTTGCAAAAATACTAAATTATTCCTTGCTATAAGCTTAGTTCTTCACTGCGCCTGTAGCTTTGTAACTTTTATATTCGTCTGCGATATGCTTTTGCAATTCGTCCAGACCAGAAAATCGATCAAAAAGATATTTAAATTCGCTGACCGCTTGTCCACTAGAAGGAACGACATAGTTCATCACCTCTTTCTCTGTAACGGTATCTCCACTCAAGATTATCAATCTTTCCACGACATTTCTAAGCTCTCGAATATTACCCGTCCAGTTGACCGCTTGTAAAGTCTTGATGGCTTCTGGTGAAAATTTCTTTTCCGAAATACCATATTCTCCACAAACGAGGGTATTGAAATGTTCGACCAACATAGGAATATCTTCTCGTCGTTCATTCAATGCAGGAACTTTGATAATGATCACTGCCAAACGGTGATATAAATCTTCCCGAAAACGGTTCATTGCAATTTCTGTTCGCAAATCTTTATTCGTCGCTGCAATAACTCTAACGTCTACTCTTATTTCTTTTTCCCCTCCTACTCGGGTGATTTTACTTTCTTGTAAAGCTCTCAAAACTTTTGCCTGAGCGCTCAAACTCATATCTCCGATTTCATCGAGGAATATGGTTCCTCCATTTGCAGATTCAAACTTTCCGATGCGTTGTTTGTGGGCAGAAGTAAAAGACCCTTTTTCGTGGCCAAATAATTCGCTTTCAATCAACTCAGAAGGAATCGCTGCGCAATTGACTTCAATAATTGGGTTTTCTTTGCGGCTACTTTTGGCGTGCATCCAACGGGCAACCAATTCTTTTCCAGTACCATTACTTCCTGTGATCAGAACCCGTGCATCTGTAGGTGCTACTCGTTCAATCGTTTCTTTGATTCCTGAAATAGCTTTGGACTCCCCAATAATTTCCTGTGTCTTTGATCGAGATACTCGGTGCTTCAGCACTTTGGTTTCTGTGATCAAACTCGACTTGTCCATCGCATTACGAACAGTAATCAACAATCGATTTAAATCAGGTGGCTTAGAGATAAAATCAAAGGCTCCTTTTTTTACCGCATCTACTGCTGTATCTATATTGGCATGACCAGAAATCATAATCACTGGAGTATCTGGTACCAATAATTGTATTCGCTCCAAAGCTTCCATTCCATCCATCTTGGGCATCTTGATGTCCATGATCACTACATCATACTTATCCTGTTTTAATTTGACCAATGCATCTAGGCCATCGGGACTTTCCACCACTTGAAATTTCTCAAATTCCAAAATCTCTTTAAGCGTTTTGCGGATACTCGGTTCGTCGTCAACAATAAGAATTTTCGCCATAGTATTGAAATGGGTTGAGGTTTAGATAAATTAAAATAAAAAGATTATGCGAGAAAACAACAGGTTATGAGAGAATTTAACGACAAAATCAGGCAATAGGTTGCTTTAAATACAAAAAAAATAATAATATAACCCCTTGATAGCTAATAAGAAGGAGGAAATAGGCTCCAGTTATAGTATACCTATTGTTATAAATCTTTTAAATCAAAATTCTATTCTTACCAAAGCTAAGATTCCAATTCTCTTATCGCCATCCATGCCATTAGGCCCGTACTGAGTTGCAGGCTTTCTTCGTCTATATCAAAAGTGCTGGTATGCACTGGCGATACGATTCCTTTGGCTGGATTACCCGTTCCAAGACGATAAAAACAAGCTGGAACATGATGCGAATAATACGAGAAATCTTCTGCGGTCATTCGAATGGGCAAGTCTACTACATTTTCCGCGCCGAGGTATTCAATGGCATATTCCTTGGCTTTTTTAGTCAGTTCTTCATCATTGACGAGATAGGGATAACCACCTTTAATCGTAAATTCGCAAGCTCCTCCCATTCCTTCCGCAATAGCCGTGGCCAATTTTTGCATCCGTTTATGTGCCTCGGCACGCCATTCCTCATTCATGGTGCGAAAGGTTCCCTGTAGCTTTACTTCGTTGGGGATAATATTGGTCGCTCCCCCGGTAGAATTTATTTTTCCAAAGGTCAAAACCGTTGGAGTAGTTGGATTGGCGCGGCGGCTTACGATCTGCTGCATTGCGGTGATGATGTGTGCTGCGATGACGATGGGGTCGATGCAATCTTGTGGTAAGGCACCGTGGCCACCTCGGCCTTTTATCGTCATGTAGAGTTCGTCTGCGGAGGCCATGTATTTGCCTGGGCGGAGCCCTATTTTTCCTGCTGCTAGCGGTGGGTGTACATGCTGACCAAAAATCTTATGAGGTTTTGGATTCTCCAATACCCCTTCTGCGATCATGATGGAAGCTCCGCCAGGAGCGCGTTCCTCGGCAGGTTGAAAAATCAATTTTATACTTCCTGAAAATTCATCTCTGAGTTCGTGTAAGATTTTGGCCGACACTAATAAAGAAGAAGTATGTACATCGTGTCCGCAGGCATGCATCACGCCTTCATTTTGGGACTTGTACGATACCTCATTCGCTTCGGTAATCGGTAAAGCATCCATATCCCCTCGCAATGCGATTATTTTCGAATCTGGGTTTTTCCCTTTGATGATTCCTACTACTCCGTTTACTGCACAGCCATGTTCATGTTCGATGCCGTATTCTTTTAATTTTTCTGCGATAAATTTCCCTGTTTCCGTTTCTTCATAAGAAAGTTCTGGATGCTGGTGAAGGTATCTGCGAATGGCGACTACTTCTGAAAAATAATCTTTGGCGAGCGCTTGTACTTTATCTTTTAGCATGATTTTTTATTTTTTGCTTATCGTAAAAGTGTCTTTGAAGTTCTTTTATAAAACACCATAATAAACCTCTGTTTGATAAACCATATCTATGGTTTCTTTTTCTTGATATTTTTCGAATAAAATCATTAATTTTTCCATAGCGACTTCATGTTTTTTATGTTCTTGATCGAAAGCATAGGAACAAGAAAGATAGCGCCCTTTTAAACCTTCCCAATCAAACTCTTGCGCGTATGGGAAATTTACTTGCTGGTATCCATCCGCACCAAAAAAAGCGCGAAATATTTTATCATTGATTCTCCTCAGATTTACCTTTTCGTAATCGGTAGAATGGGCCAACAGGAAATCATTATAAGCTTTCATAAAAGGAGCGTGATCATCTTTTCGTTTATTCCAAATCAACAATACTGGAGTTCCCTTTTTAGCAATGCGCAAAAATTCTTTTCGAGTAGGTGCTGGATCAAACCAATGAAAAGCTTGAGCAACGCTTATTAGGTCTACGGAATTATTGGCCAATTGTGTTGCTTCTGCGGTTCCATTTATACTCTTAAAATTTTTATTTTTTCCCAATGCCACTTCCGCAGCTTTTCGCATGGGCTCATTGGGTTCCACGGCATAGACGGGGCCATTATTTTGTAGAAGTAGATTGGTCAATTTCCCGGTTCCCGAGCCAATATCTGCGATACTCGAATGAGCATTTATCCCCAGTTCTTCTTGGATAAAACTCAAAAGAGCGGCCGGATAGGCTGGGCGAAAGCGAATATAATTTTCTACTGTTTTTGAAAATCGCTGAGTGGAATCCATAGTAAAATATTTGATTAGACTTGGTCTAAAATTCTTAATCCTTTCCAAACAATCTCCAAATCACGGGTCACAGAATAGTCTTTGGCATAGAGAAAATTGAGCCTTTGAATCGTATGAGAATTGATGCTACTAAAGAGTAAAACGTCCAATGGATTTAAAACGCCTGGTCGGATTTTTGGCAAATGATGAATACGTTCTTCCGATTGTTTATACCCTACCCAACTTTTTCTGCCCAGCAATACGGCAAAAATATTTCGTACTAATGGCATGGGTTTCTTAACTAAAAAAAACAAAACGGGCAGCATCAATACAAATACAAAAGACAAGATCCAATCTAATACTCGTTTATTTCGCCGAGCCATATAGGTTCCTATTTGAAAACGAATATCAACGGTGTATAATTCTCCCGCACTATTTTTTGAACTACTCCCGATGATACTTTCACTTTCGAGCGGAACAATTTTATATTCCAATTCTGGCCCCAAGCGAGTCATCCAATGCATGATTTCCTGACTACTGATATCGCGAGAACAAAAAATTAATTCATCTACTTTATAGATCTGAACCACTTCGTCTAAAGCACTTAGGCTACTCAAATAAGTCTCTGGATCTTCCGCTTCACTGGGAGGAGCAACCACTCCAATAAAGTTTTTAAATACTTGTGCCTGATGAATCAATTGACGCACCCGGGTACTTTCTTTTTCCGTACCAACGATGACCAAATTTCTTGTTTTTTCCAGCCCCACATTAAAATTTCCATGTTTTAAAAAGTGCTGAAATATTCGAATCCCTGCTGTAGAGATCATTGCCCATACCGCTCCCAAAATAATCAGCAAACGCGAAGGACGGTATTCTAAATCCAAAAAACCATATACCGCTGCTAATAAAACCGTACCGACCAATAAACCTCTGATCAACTTCCGAATACTCCGTGGTTGATCATAACCGCCACTAAAATAAACGACGCCCAACCAGATACTGATGTAAAGAGGAATATTAAATAGAACAAACGTAGGTTGATAATAATCTGGATTTTTGAAATAGTAATTGGCCCAAAAATCTTTAAGAAAATACATCCCGATAAAGATGGCCAAAGCGTCGAGGAGAGGAAGAAATAATCGGTGTCCCCAATTGTTGATTAGCGTCAAAAAGGCGCGAACATAAATGGCCATTTGCAAGAGAAAAATAAAACTCCGGGCTTTGTCTCCTGTAAAATGTTTGCGAGCAAAAATGATCATGGCATTATAGAAGGTCCGCACATAATTGAGGCTTCCTTTTTTGGTACTTTCTCCTTTGTAATGAATGATGGTCGTTTCTGCCAGGTAATAATTTTTATATCCTCCTTTCACAATTCGATAAGACAAATCAATGTCTTCTCCGTACATAAAAAAGGATTCATCCAACAAACCTACTTCTTCCAACACACTTGCCCGCAGCCACATAAAGGCACCGGCTAAGACTTCTATCTCATGGTTTTTATCTTTATCCAGAAAGCCAAGATGGTACCGATTGAATTTTTCAGATTTGGGAAATAATTTAGAAAGGCCAAACATTTTGCAAAAGGCTACAAATGGAGCGGGAAAACCTCTTTTAGATTCTGGCAAAAAATTACCCGAACCATCAATCATCTTTACACCAAGTGCACCAGCTTTAGGATGAGCATCCATAAAACGGATACACTTTTCGAAGGTATCTTCTTCTACGACCGTATCTGGATTGAGGAGTAAAACATATTCTCCTTTAGCCAGACGAATAGCCTGATTATTGGCTTTCGAAAAACCTGGATTATCTTTATTTGCAATGAGATGTACTTCTGGAAATTTTTCGCGCACCATCAGCACCGAATCGTCCACTGAGTTATTGTCTACGACAAAAACCTCCGCTTCCAAATTGGCGATCGCTTTTCTAACCGAAAGCAAAGCCTGCTCTAGAAAATACTTTACATTGTAATTAACAATGATTACGGATAACTTCATCTTAGCAGGTAATCAATTTAAAAGAATCGTTTTCTTTAAGTAAGGTTGAAAAAATAAGTACTTGCGTGAATCTTCGATTTCCGACGTTTTTCATTTAGCTAGTCTTTGCCACGATAAGGAATCCTGGCGACTATCGATCTTCCCAAAGTTAATTCATCAGCATACTCCAACTCTCCACCAAAAGAAACTCCTCTTGCAATCGTACTTATCTTAACATCATAAGCTTCTAATTTTTTAGACAAGAAAAAGATCGTCGTATCTCCCTCAATTGTCGGACTGATCGCCATGATGACTTCCTTGATTTCTTTCTTCTCAATGCGCTCTAATAAGGAATTGATATTTAGATCGTCAGGACCAATTCCTTCAATCGGTGATATCACTCCGCCCAAAACGTGATAAGTCCCTTTGAACTGAGCCGTATCTTCAATGGCCATAATATCCCGAATACCTTCTACGATACAAAGGACTTGCTTACTTCTCCGAGTATCCTGGCAAATATTACAAAGCAATTCATCGGATAGGTTGTGACAACAAGTACAGGATTTGATGTTTTTCCTCATCTTTACAATCGCTTCCGCAAAAGTATCGGTCATCTCTTCTTCCTGACTCATCAAATGCAATACAAGCCGCAAAGCCGTCTTTTTACCGATCCCAGGCAAACTGGCAAAAGCTTGTACGGCTTCTTCTATTAATTTGGATGAAAAATTCATGGTCGCAAAGTTAAGTAATTCAAGAGGATTTTCGAGCGTCTCTTTTTCCTCTATTTCCCTAAAAAAGGTTTGGAACGAGGAAATAATAACTTATAAAGGTTTGGGTCTCTTATTTTGTATCTAATCGAGTCCTCCAAATAGGAGTTATGCCTAGGATAATGACTATTTGGAGGAGGAAGAGCTAGGTGAAAAACAAGCAGCTAAATGTTATAAATTATTGTTTACTTGTTCCTATACAGCCTATAATTTATCGAAGCATTCCATAATATCCCAAAAGTATAAGATGAAGTTGTTTAAAAACTACTTAAGTGCTTGGACAAAATAAATTATGAATTACCTTCTGCGTCTTGTGGCTTTATACTTCCTCATTTTTTCCTTAAATATCCAGATATTCTCGTCAAAAATGACTCGTCTAAATCCACAATCCACTAGAATCTAATGATAACCTATTTTTGTCCAAGCACTTACTTGCTTGCAAAATGATCTTTAAAGCAATCTTTTCCCCTTAGCTTGTAAGGGGCAGGCTTCTTTTTTATCGGCCGTAGCTCGGCTATGCCCTCAAAAAAGAATCAAGCTTGCTTCAAATCTCTATTTTTCACTACAAGCAACAATTCTTAAACAACCTTTAGTTTTATAGTTAACCAAACGAGGTTAATTGAGAGATGAAAAG
>CALLVY010000108.1 GCA_938015925.1 uncultured Saprospiraceae bacterium | reverse complement strand
GCCTCTTCTACATAATGCGAATCATTGGTTGCAATGACTTTGATATTGTATTGCTTCGCAAATTTCATCAACTGCTGATTGATGTCTTCCTGGCTAATGCCTAAGCCATCAATATTTTCGAGTCCGGTATGTCTTTGGATTTCGATGTAAAAATCTTCTCCAAATAAATCCAACCACCATTTGACCAGTTCTTCCGCTTTGTCCAATTGCCCATGCATAATCGCCTGTGGAATCTCTGCTCCAATACAACAACTGGTAGCGATCAATCCTTCGTGGTACTGAACTAATATTTCTTTATCAATACGTGGAAATTTACCATAAAGCCCTTCCATAAAACCAAGGGAACAAAGCTTCGATAGATTTTCATATCCTCTTTGATCTTTGGCCAATAAGAGTTGGTGAAAACGGCGATCCTTTTCTCCGGCACTTTTCTTAAACGACTGGATGCGGCGATCCTTTACCAAATAAAACTCACAACCTACGATTGGTTTGATGCCGCGCTTATTGGCTTCGGCCACAAATTTAAATGCACCAAACATATTACCGTGATCCGTGAGGGCAACGCCCTTTTGGCCATCGGCCTTGGCTTTGTCCATCATGGTGGCGATATCAGAAGCACCATCGAGGAGAGAGTATTGAGTGTGGCAATGCAGGTGAAGAAAATCTGGCATAGTATAGTATTGGCTTAGCCCGAGTGGTAAAACCGTGGGCGATTCGTAATAAAGATTAAATCAGATCTATTGCTGAAAAATCAACAATAGAATTGTCTTGTCTATCTCAACTAGCTCGATACGAGCCTGGATCCGCTGTTTTGAAGTGTAATTTTCCCTAAATCTAAGTTTTCTCAGGTTGATTTTCGGGAAAGAGGAAGGGGATCCCTTCTGTTTGCGAAGATAGGGAAAATCGGGGAAAAATTGGTTTTAGAAAGGGACTAAAATGGAGAAAAAAAATGGAGCATCTTTGAGAATAGCCTATGCAAAGACTTTTCAGAATGGTTTTAATATGTATTGGGATTTTTTTAGAAAACTAACCAAATAGTCCAAGAAAAATTCTATATTTAATCCTTCCTCTCAATCGTTTGGCGTGTAAATTAAGAACTCTGCTTTCCAGTAGAATTATTCAGGATAGGTAACATTAAAAAATCATTTGCGTCGCAATGGCTACATCAGTCATTGATGACTAAACGTCTATTGTGTACTATGAATAATTCCCTGATCCCTACTTTACTGCTTTGTCTTTTGGGCTTATGCTTATCGAATGCCTTATCGGCTCAAAAAAATAAATTTAGCTTAGAAGAGGAGCATTCCGCCTGTGGAACCGCTACCCTGCACGAAGAACAATTGGCAATTGATCCGCAACTCCAACAAGCATGGGAAGAACTGGAAAAGGCCGCGTACCAAGCCGTACTCCATCCCAGCAAAAAGCGCCAAGCCAATTATACCTTACCCGTAGTCATTCACCTCATCCACGACAATGGCCCGGAGAATTTGACGGATGCCCAAGTCATCCTAGGGATGGAACATCTCAACGATGCTTTTGCCAATATCAATTATTACGACCAGGGGATTGGCGTCAATACCAATATCGAATTTTGCCTCGCGCGCCGCGCCCCCGATGGCTCCGCTACCACGGGCATCAATCGAGTGCAATCTCCCTTAACCGTTTCTACGCTTGCACAGGGGTTGGATGTTAAAGCCCTTTCCCATTGGAGCTCCTTTGATTATATTAATCTCTGGATTGTTCGCGATCTAAGTTTGGGCTCTAATGGCAGTTTGGCGGGCTATGCGAATCTTCCAATGCTGCACGGACAAGCGAGAGATGGTATTGTGATGGAAGCCAGATGGTTTGGAAGTAGCAATGCCAATTCGGGGGTACAAATCCATGAGATGGGACACTACCTTGGACTGTACCATACTTTTCAGGGAGGTTGCGTGAATAATGATTGCGCTTTGAATGGCGATCGGGTTTGTGATACCCCGCCAGATCAATCTACCGCTGCAGTGCCTTGTGGGGCTTCGGCCAATTCTTGTTCTACCGATACCGATTCCGGCTTTGCGACCGATCAAGACGATCATTATTGGAATTATATGGACTATGGCGATTGGAGTTGCTATGGGGAGTTTACCCAAGGCCAAACCAATCGAATGACTTTCTTTCTGGATAATGCGAGAAACAGTTTGCTGATGAGTGAAGGCTGTAATGATCCCTGTCCGATTGCGACCGACCTCAGCATCGATTCCGCTCCTGCCCAGGTTCAAGTGGGCACCACGCTTACTTTTACCTTGACCTCTTCTACCTTGACTCAATTTGAATGGTTTGTCAATAATGTTTCGGCAGGAACGGGACCTACTTTAACCTATACTTTTGCCGACAAAGGCGATTATACTATTTCTGTAGTCGGTGGCAATGGAAATCCATTGTGCCAGGGTTTTGATTTTATTGACCTGGAGGTAACTTGTCCGGTGACCGCAGATTTTACCGCTTCTGCTTCACAGATTTTTGTCAATGAATCGGTATTGTTTACTTCTACTTCTACCAATGCGACTTCTTTGGCTTGGTATATTGATGGTGTTTTTGCAGGGAGTGCTCTGAGCTTTAGTGAAGTTTTTATGGCCGAAGGAAACCATGAAGTGGTGCTGGTTGCAGAGAACGCGATTTGTTCGGATACCACCGGTATCTTTTTCGTTTATGTGGTGCATCCTTGTGGGCAAGGAGGGACTAATCGTTTGGAGACGCCGGGTAAACGGCCCAGTCAAATTCGTAAATTAGCCGATGGTGGTTTGCTTACTATTTATCGAGGATCTTCTAATGCTAGTATTCATCAAATCGTTCGACTAGATAATAATCAAAATTTGTTGTGGGCAAAAGACGTCAATATTGGAGATCATGTATTGATTCGAGATATGATAGAAGATCCGAGTGATAATGGTTTATTGTTTTGCGGTAGAGTAGAGGAGCAAGGCGATGACAAGGGATATATTTTTAAACTTGATGCTGCGGGCAATTATCTTTGGGGGCATAAAACAATTTTGGATGATCGGCTTTTTAATTATATCTATCCAGCACCCGGAGGTGATTTTTTGCTTGCTGGTCAAGAAGAAACGTTTCCGCTAAACGATACGGTGCAGATTGTAAAAATACAAACGGATGGTACGATTCTTTGGGCTAAAACTTATAGCGGACTGACATTGACGGACTTTGAGGTAATGAGCGATGGTACGATGTATGTTTCTGGAGATCCACCAGCATATCCTACCTTTAGTTCTGCGGTATTGGCTCATTTAGATAGCGATGGAAATGTTTTATGGGGCAGCCGTTATACCGATCCTTTTTTGAGAAATGCTTTTCATTATCGATTCAGTACCATGACCGAAAATGATGCAGGTGGAGTGGTGATTAGCTACTCGGTACAAGATACTACCTTTAAAAAATTTGATGTCCTCGTATCCTTGGATACCAATGGTGATGTCCTTTGGAATAAAAAATATTATTATGCTTATCAACCCTCAAATTATGAAACAGAAGGTCCTGTTCATGCTTTGACTCGAACTCCTGATGGAGGCTATGTTTTTTATAGTGTCTTGACCAATGATCTATTTTCCGTCCTCGTAAAGGTGGATGTTCAGGGCGATATACTTTGGTCCCGGCATTACTCTTCCTC
>CALLVY010000107.1 GCA_938015925.1 uncultured Saprospiraceae bacterium | reverse complement strand
TTAAGTAGGTTGCCCTAATAAATTCATCAATTTATGACGGGTTCATTTTCCTTTATACTTCTTCAAAAAGCCTTGAAAACCAAAAGGGTTCCTGCATTTTTTGAAATCGTCTAAAGAAAAATTTCCCTCAGTCAAAATTACCAATCTATTTGGGCAACCTACTTAGAGCTCGAAAGGTAAACAATTATTAAAAAAAGTTATTGATCCATTAGGAAGGAAAGGAGAATTGGGGCTCGCAAAATAGCCGACAGGATTCGAACCCATAAACCACTAATAATCAGCAGATTGCCAATAATAGGAATTCTGCAAAATAATCCAAAGACACAAAAGCCCCTGTAAATCAATCATTTACAGAGGCTTTTTAACTTAGTGACCGCGGGAGGATTCGAACCCCCAACCCTCAGAGCCGAAATCTGATATTCTATCCAGTTGAACTACGCAGCCGTTGTTGGCGCAAATTTACAAATCTTTTTTATCAAACAAAGCAATGTAGCCCAAAGTTTCCTAAATAGCCTAATTATTTGCTGGATCATTCCCCGCAGGTGGATTTACCTATGGTTTATTTTTTACTAAAACTCCCAAGGAGGATTCCTGTATTTTAGCATAAGGTGGACTTTTCTTCTCAATTAGAAAATAGATTGGCGAGAATTATTTAGATTTGAGCATCTTTACGAACTACCAAAATAATTAACTAAATAATTGTTTGTCAAAAGGGAGATGACTAAAAATCCGACAGAGAAAGCCTGCCCAAGTCTTATTCTTCAGCTCCATAAATTCACTTTTATACAAGTGCTTTTATTTTGCTGCTCTATCGTTTTTCTACAAGCCCAACATTTACCGCCGGTCACTGTTTATGAACCCAATGATTATTCCGGAGGGCATCAAAATTGGATGTTGGATGAATCCGAAAATTCAGAAATCATCGCTGCAAACAATCAGGGCTTATTGCTCTTCAATGGAGCGCAATGGCGTTTATTTCTTACTCCGGAGGGGAATATCCTGCGCTCGGTAAAGAAAATCGGGGATCGGATTTATGGCGGAAAATATAAAGATTTTGGCTATTGGGAAAAATTATCAAATGGGAGTTATGAGTACATCTCTATAGTAGAAAAAGCAAAAATCACCAATATCGGGGATGAAAATTTTTGGAACATCATGGAAATGGAGAACTCCATATTGTTTCAATCTCATCAGCAAGTTTATGTCTATTCTTTAGAGACCGAGGAAGTAAGTATGATTTCTCCGCCCAATGGCATCAGGAAGCTGTTCAAACTAGGAGATTTTGCGATTTACCATTCGGAAGGCTTGGGCTTGTTTAAAATTGAAGGGAATAAATCTGTTCCCTATTATAATGAGAAAGAAATCGCCAATGCTTCCATTGTCAATATTTTTAGGACCGATGAAGGGACGAAAATATTGACCAAGGAAAATGGTTTTTATTTGTTTCGCAATGGCAAGTTCGAAAAATGGGAGATTCCGGCCGAAGCGGTTTTGGATGAGGTGGCTATATTTAGTGGTATTCAATTGAAAAATGGAGACTTTGCCTTAGGCACCATCTCCGCAGGACTTTATATCCTCGACGGAAAAGGACAAATCAAGTATCACATCAATCGAACCAATGGCTTAAGCAACAACACGGTACTTTCATTGCTAGAAGATCAGAAAAGTAATATTTGGTTGGGTCTTGATAATGGCATCAATTGCATCAATATGAAGTCGCCCTTTATGGAATACATCGATTCTAAAGGGATTTTGGGAACGGTGTATGCCTCCAATATTTTTGAAGACAAATTATATCTAGGAACGAATCAAGGTCTTTTTTGGAGAGCCTTAAGCGAAAAGTCTGGAGAATTTAAACAGGTAAAGAATACTGGAGGACAGGTTTGGACATTGTTTGTCAATGACAATCGTTTATTTTGCGGCCATGACAAAGGAACTTTAATTGTCGATGGAGCAGAGGCGCTTAGTATTACAGATCTCAAAGGAACATGGAAAATGTTGAAGGTTCCCGAGCAACCTGATTTGATGATTCAGGGAAACTATACCGGTTTGAATGTGTTGAAGAAAACGGGAGAAAATTGGAATTATGGTCATCCCATTGAGGGCTTTATTGGCTCTACCATACAGATCTTGTTTTTTAACAAACATTTGTACTACAACAATTCCACCGATGGTCTGTATCGCATGTATTTTGATGAGGGATACCGCAAGTTGTTGAAAAAAGAAAAAATCAAGGGTACCGCGGATCCCTACAATTCTAGCATGGTAACCTTTAACGGCCAGCTTTACTATACCACTTCTGATGGCTTATTTACTTTGGATACAGCAAGGGACTCCTTGGTAAAAAAGGAGGATTTAAGTGCCTTTTTAGAAGAAAATGTAGCCTTACCAGGAAAACTACTGGTTGATGCAACGGATCGAATGTGGTTGTTTACCCCTAATAGTATCATGTGTTTTAAAATAAAACCAAATAAGGAACTCGAAATTTCTGAGATCCAGGTGGATAAGAAATTGCTTAAAACCAGGTCTGGTTACGAAAATATTACCTTTCTCCAAGATGATGTACACCTGATGGGCTTGACCGATGGTTATCTTTTTATCGATTTGAGTCAATTGGAAAGTTGGGAAAATAAAAACGAGGTCAGTATTAATAGTGTAGGTGTTCGGTCGACCGGAGAGAAAGAAACTTTGGTGGATTTAGATAAAAAAGCTTCTTTTCTCTCCGAAGAGAATAATCTGACTTTTAATTACAGCATTCCAGGTGCCTTCAAATACCAAATCGTAAAGTACCAATATCAATTGGAAGGATTCCATGAACAATGGAGCAATTGGAGCGATCAATCTACTGTAAGGTTTCAAAATCTAAGATCGGGGAATTATGTTTTTTATGCCCGAGCCAAGGTCGGAAAACAAATAGGGGAGCAAGTGGCCAGTTTTGCCTTTTCCATTAAACCGCCTTGGTATTATTCGAAGCTGGCTTTGGCTTGCTATGCCTGCTTATTGTTGATTATTGGATTTATGGTCAATAAATTATATGCTCGCTATTTTCAAGAACAACAAGACAAGCTGATTGAAAAGAGTCAACAAGAGTTAGAATATGTCCAACTTAAAAATGATCAAATCTTGACCCAAGTCAAAAACGAGCAATTGATGGCCAAGATGGATCTTAAAAACAAAGAATTGGCAGCCACAACCATGAATCTCATCCAAAAGAATGAATTCCTCATCGCTGTAAGAGAGTCGCTCAAAACTACAGATGTCAATGCTAACAACAAAATCTCAAAGGTGGTTACCAAAATAAACAAAGAATTGGAGAGTGAAGACACTTGGGAACTGTTCAAAAAGATGTTCGATAATGTGGACAAGGATTTTTTGATGAAAATCAAGAATAGACATTCTGAATTGACCCCCAATGACCTAAAGCTTTGTACTTATCTACGATTGAACCTCAGTTCCAAAGAAATTGCACCACTACTCAATATTTCTGTCCGAAGTATGGAAATGAAAAGGTATCGATTACGTAAGAAAATGAATCTTCCACAAGGAGAGAATTTGGTGAATTATATTCTCTCTATTTAGAATTTTATAGCGTTTTGCCCATATAAAATAGTAGATTTGAGGGCTTAGAACCTTGAAAAGCCCCTCAAAAGACCTCAACATTACCTCAGCTTTACCTATACAAGCTTCTTTTTGCTACTTTTTACCAGAAAAATAAGATTATCTATTTTAGAAATTTTTAACTGATTTTTAATGAATTTCCGCCTAGACTTGGCGAATATTTGTAATATAAAACAACATTATTCTTTATTTCTTACCTATACACTGAACAAAAAACCGATTTGTGAGTTTTTGCTGTAGTGTATTTTTATTGTAGCAGTGGAAACTACCTTATACTTGTAACGAATTTAAAACACCATAAAATCTATTTAATGAAATTTAATTCTACAAAACTGCTACTGGCTTTTCTTTTATTTCCTTTCTTGAGCATGGCTCAGGATATGATGGTAAAAGGGAACATCATGGATGCTGAGGATGCATCAGAGCCCATTATTGGTGCGACGATAATCATTGTCGACTCTCAAAAAGGAACCACTACTGACGTGGATGGCAACTTCTCGCTAACGGTGCCCAAAGGTTCCACCATCTCCATTTCTTACACTGGTTATGAAACCAAAGAGTATGTAATTGAAAATGAAGATTTCATTAATGTACAACTCGAGACCGCTTCTGCTTTATTAGAAGAGGTCGTCGTTGTTGGATACGGTAAACAGAATAAAAAGGTGGCAACAGGTGCCATTTCTAAAATATCCGCTAAGGATCTGGAAGGCTTTGCTGTTCCAGATGTCCAGTCTTCCCTTGAAGGGCAGGTCACTGGTTTGATTGTCAATGAATCTTCTGGTCAACCAGGGGCGAGTAAAGCCATTTTGATTCGAGGAATTAGTACCAACGGAGATAATTCGCCATTATTTGTCGTTGATGGAATGCAAGTAAGTGGAATTGATAATATCAGTCCTGGTGATATCGAATCTATAGATGTTCTTAAAGATGCCGCCTCTTGTGCTATATATGGAGCAAGAGGTGCCAATGGAGTCGTCATCATTACTACAAAAATGGGAACCAATGAAGTAGGAGGTACCATTACTTACGAAGGTTTTACCTCCGCGACCACTCCAACTAGGCTTCCGCAAATGCTTAACGCCCAAGATTACATCATGATCACTCGCGAAAAATTTGCCAATAGCAATCAACTCGGATCACTCGAAACTTTGGGCTTTCCTCAAGCAGGAGCAAGTACGCCAGATACGGATTGGATGGATGAAATCTTTGGAACCGCAGGGATCAATTCTCATAGACTTTCCGCTACAGTGAAAAATGCATTTGTATCTCTTGATTATTGGAATCAGGATGGCGTTATTGGTGGAGCAAAATCCAGCTATAAAAGATATTCCATTCGAGTAAATGCCAAAAAAGAAATCAATGACTTTATTACGATTGGAGAAAACATTTCTTTTAATCGAGTAAAAAATGAAAACATTGGAGTAAACAATGCTTTTGGTTCTGTCCTCATCGATGCTTTTGCTTACGATCCAATTACTGCAGTTTACAATCCAGATAAACAATTTGGTTTTGAACAATCACAGTGGGTGAAAAAGGAATACGTAAATCCATTAAGTCGATTAGAAATCGCAGGTGGAGACGGACATGGGGACCAAATCGTCGGTAATGTTTACCTCGAAATCAAACCATTCAAAAGCTTGCGACTTAGATCCGACGCTGGTATTGATGCAGGTTGGTACAACTACCGAAACTTTACCCCTGATTACAGATTTCACGATGCCTTCTTTAATGTAACCAATGATGTAGCAATGGGCTATGGATTTGGACAAACCTTACAGTTGGAAAACTATCTAAACTACAATAAAACTTTCCAGGGAGTACATAACTTTGATTTTGTATTAGGAAACTCCTACCGGGAATCAGAAAATAGATTTGTCAATGGATCGACTTCTAATATTCCTGATGCCGTGAAGTTTGATACCAATTGGCAGTACCTAAGCGCAGGACAAGATTCTACCGATTTGGTCAACGGAGCTGCTGGTTTGAAATATGCATTAATCTCTTACTTTACAAGAGTACAATATGATTATGATCAGAAGTATTTGTTTACAGGAACCATTCGAAGAGATGGATCTTCTAATTTTGGAGACAATAACAAATTCGGTATTTTCCCCTCCTTCTCTTTGGGTTGGGTAGCGAGTAAAGAAAAATTCTTCAATGTACCTGCTATTAGTTATCTAAAAATAAGAGGTAGTTGGGGGATCAATGGAAGTGACCGGATACCAGGACTTGGTTTTGAGTCGACTTTTGAAAATGTATTTACCTATGGCTTTGGAAATGGCGACAACCGGACTTTGCAAACAGGAGCGGCCTTGGCTACTCCTCCAAACCCCAATTTGAAATGGGAGCAAAGTGATCAAATTGATATCGGTTTGGAAGTAGAATTATTTGATGGTGTTTGGAATTTAGAAGCGGATGTCTACCGAAAAACAACCAAAGACTTATTGATGTCTCAGATTATTCCTGCTTATATCGGAGCTACTAATAATCCTACCAGTAACTTGGGAGAAATCAGAAACCAAGGAATTGAATTAGGGATACGCCACCGTTACAAAAACAACAAGTTAACCGTTAATACAACCCTTAATTACACCCACTTCACCAACGAGGTAATCAATGTAGCAGGGGAGTCTGGTTTTATTCCAGGTTGGTCTTGGCCAGTTAGAAATACACCAATTACAAGAATGACAGAAGGCTTTCCTGTAGGTCACTTTGTAGGATATCTCAATGACGGTATCTTCCAAACTCAAGATGAAATTTTTAGTCACATCAATTCTGATGGAGAACTTTTACAACCTAATGCAGAACCTGGTGATTTGCGTTTCAACGATTTTAACGGAGACGGAACCATCGATTCAGAAGACATCACCAACATCGGTGATCCTTGGCCTAAACACATCTTTGGATTGACCTTGAGTGCCAATTACCGCGGATTCGATATTAGCGGTGTATTGTCTGCTCAATTGGGACATGATATTTTTAGAGCTTACGAAAGATCAGATATTACTTTTTCCAATTACCAAACCTTTTGGTTAGATCGTTGGACTCCTGAAAATCCGAATGCTCAATATCCACGTTTGGTTTCCAATGATGCCAACAACAATCAGAGACCTTCTGACTTCTACGTGGAAGATGGTTCATTTTTACGACTAAGAAACCTTCAGCTTGGTTACAACTTGCCAAAAGATCTTCTTGAAAAAATCAAGGTGCAACAATTCCGTATTTATTTTTCTGCAAACAACCTTTTTACTTCTACCAATTACACTGGATTTGATCCGGATATTGGAACAAACGGATGGATTCTCGATACGGGAATTGATAAAGGTTTTTACCCTACCGTGAAGACCTTAGGAGGCGGAATTAAATTAACCCTTTAATAGTAACTCGAAATCAACCAATAATGAAAAAATATATCACACCATTCCGATTTTTTGTATTAAGCTTAGTGCTTCTGGGTACCGCAGCTTGTAGTGAAGAAAGATTGAAAGTAGAACCGGTTAACGAATTTTTATCCAGCAACTTTTTTGCGACAGAAGACCAAGTCTATTCTGCCCTGATCGCCGCTTATGATCCCTTAGCTTGGTCAATGGCATACGGACAATGGATTTCTTATGTCATGTATGGAGAAATTCGCTCTGACAATGCCAATGCTGGAGGAGATCCTTCCAATGGTGATCAACCAGGCTGGCAAGAATTTGACGACTTTAGCAATACGAGTACCAATACCGTAACTCAACCAATGTATCGCCGTTGCTACATCGGAATCTTCCGCGCCAATACCGTTATCGAACAAGACCAAATCACTGGCCCTGTAGTTGATCGCTATGCAGCAGAAGCAAAATTTTTAAGAGCGTATTACCACTTCGAATTGTTCAAAAATTTTGGACCAATTCCTGTCGTCACTGAATTATTGGCACCAGAAGATGTCAACTTAGAAAGAAACACCATGTCTGAAGTTTTTCAGGCCATTGTTTCTGACTTAGAAGCCGCTTTACCTCTTTTACCGGTAAATGTATCTGCTTCAGAAACGGGAAGAATTACCAAGGGAGCAGCTTTAGCCTTATTGGGAAAAGCTTACCTCTATTGGGCCGATTTGGACAATGACAATCAGGCAAGATTTGATTTAGCAGCAGATGCTTTCCAGAAAGTAGTAGACTTAGGAGTTTATGAATTAGAAGATGACTTTCAAGATTTGTTTTCCTACAACGTAAAAAATCCACAAGAATCTGTTTTCGAAATCCAACACAATAATCTATGGTCTAGTGACTGGGGATGGTTTGAAGGAATTGATGGAAATGGAATTGTACAATTGTGTGGAATCCGCGGATTATGTGGAGACCATCCTGACTACATTGAAGGTTGGGGATTTATGCTTCCTACGCAAAATCTATACGATCACTTCCAGTCGGATGATAGCTATCGCTTAGATGTCACTTTGACGGATGAAGCAGAATTGAAAAGAGAAATTGAAGCGAATGGAGGTTCTTGCGCACCAGTTGTAGATCCTACCCAAGGAAATCCATTGGATGAAACCGGATACTGGAATGAGAAATTTCCAAACTTCAAATCCTACGAAGGTAATAATGTCAATGGAGGAGATAATAACTTGACCAAGGACGCGAATACTTACGCAATACGTTATGCAGATGTACTATTGATGTTGGCAGAGTCATTACACCGAGGTTCTGGTTCTGATGCGGTAGCAATGGCAAATATTGATATCGTAAGAGAACGTGCCGCTGGCCCTGGAGACAATACCAGTACTTTCCGAAATTCTCAACAAATCATGAATGATAATGGATGGTCTGTTCTCGATTTGGTTTGGTATGAAAGAAGAGCAGAACTCGCAATGGAAGGAGACCGCTGGCATGATTTGGTCAGATCAGGTAGAGCTTCTGCTAGCTTATTCGACGACCCGCTTAAAGCGGCCAACTATAGTGACAGACATTTGTGGTTGCCAATTTCTTTGGAAGAAACCACTGTTGCTTTAAAATTAACGGAGTATCCAGACGCAAGTCTGTTTCAATAGACTTTATGTCAAATAGTTTTATGAGATAAAAATGAAGGATTTTATTTCCAATCAAGGAGCGCCCGGAGCCTAATAGCCTTAGCTATTATGGTGAATGAGTGCACGATCCCAACGGGTTGAGTATGACAAACCGACAACGGAGGTTCATAAGGCTCTGCCGCACTAATACTCAAAGTGAAGGAACCGTGACCACGGAAGGGTAGCAACGCAGAGTGGGAGTAAAAGACAATTTTTTAGCCATACTAAATTACTTGCCATAAAGACTTATTAATCATTTCATTTTATCAACCATTTAGAGTTTAACTCTAATCTATTTTTTTAGTTAGTCAAAAATTTATTAATAATGAAAAGTGTAATTAACTTAAACTTAGCCTTCTTTGCACTACTACTTGTCTTTGTAGTAGGGTGTAAAAAAGATGATGACACACCACCAGTAGTAACTGGTACTGATCCAGTAGCAAGCTTTCAGTATGAGGTGAGCGCTACTAATTTCTTAGAAGTTAGCTTTAGCAACTTCTCCCAAAACGAAACTTCTTATGCATGGGATTTTGGTGATAGCAATACTAGCACTGAAGAGTCTCCAACGCATACTTATGCTGCTGCTGGTAGCTACACCGTTACTTTAACTGTAACAGGTGCAGACAGCAAAACTTCTGCTAAATCAGAAGCTATTTCTATTGTAGATCCAAATGCTACCGCTACTCTTTTGGCAGGTACTTCTAGCAAAACTTGGATTTTGCAAAGAGAAGGAGTTGCTTTAGGTATTGGACAAGAACAAACGAGTAATGGCTGGTGGGCTTTTGGAAATAATACTCCACTTGGAGATCGTCCTTGTATTTTGGATGATGAATATATTTTTCACGCAGATGGTACCTGGGAATTCAAATCAAATGGAACCCTTTGGATTGACCTAGTAGTGAATGGTGGATGGCTCGATCCTGATACCGAAGATTGTTTTGATGAAAATACTACTTCATTGACCTCTAAAGATGGAGATGACTTGAGCGCTTTTGGCAATGGTGGAGATTATACTTATGATTATGACGCTTCTGCAAATATGTTGACAATTAATGGATTGGGAGCTTACATTGGCTTGGCTTCTAAAACTTCTGCCGGAGACAACTTTATTCCTCAGGCTATTAAAACTTATGATGTTTTAAATCTTGTTGATGGACCAGTTGCGGATTCGCTTCACCTAAACATTCCTATTGATGGAGGTGCTGGTGGATACTGGAATTTCTATTTGGTAAGTTATGACAATCCTGCAGATACTCCTCCTATTCCTTCTGCTAAACCTACTGCTAACTTTAATTTTGCTAAGGATGACTTTACCGTTACTTTCACCAATACGTCAGTAAATGCTACTGAATATACTTGGGATTTTGGTGATGGTGGAATGTCTGGGGATACAGATCCTGTGCACACTTATACTGCTGAAGGAACTTACACGGTAACACTTACTGCTAAAGATGGCAATGGAGAAAGTGATGTTGCTACTCAAGATATTGTAATTAGTTCAGCTGTATTTACTGCTGCTACTTTGTCTTCTGCTACTGGAAAAGTTTGGAAATTAAATGGAGAAGCATCTTATAAAGTAGGTAGTGCTCCTGGTGCTGGTGATTTCTGGGGTGGTATCGATGCTGTTGGTGTTATGGACAGAGCTTGCCAAATGGATGATGAATTTATTTTCTACGACAATGGTGACTTTAAGATTGATACCAAAGGACAAGTTTGGGCAGAAGGTTACATGTTAGGAACTAACGCTTGTATGGACAATAGTGCTCTTATTGCTCCTTATGATGTATTCGGTGGTGGCGATTTCGCTTTCACAGGTTCAGCTACAGAACTTACTGTAAATGGATTAGGTGCTTATATTGGTTTCAATAAGCCATTTACTGGAGGAGAGTTAGACAATAATGGAACAACTGCTCCTGCTTCTACTATTACCTACCAGGTTTTTGAATATGCTAAATCTGGAAATACAGAAATCCTTGCAGTAGCGATTGACTATGTAGGTGATGGATGTTGTTACTGGACCATGACTATGATTTCTGAAAACTAGAAACCTTCTTTGACGGATTCTATACAGGAGAAGTCAAAGAATTACAATATTAGTCCCTGAGGTGCACGAGTTGATTTTTTGAATGATCAACTCATACACAGCTGACTAATTAAACAGGTAGACTTTGGACGGTAAGATCATTTTCTTAAAGGTTTAACCACTTGAAAGTTTTTGATATTACTGGTCCAAAGTCTAATTTTTATAGATTTTATATTAAAAGGTATATTCCATTTATTTTAGGAAAAAAATAGTTTATGAAAAGGTCTTATTTCTTTTTGCTGATGATTTGTTTTTTAGGTGCTTCTTGTGGTGGAGATGATCCAGATGATATGCCAGTGGTGACTTCTAAAACAATTTCAATAGAAGACCTTAGTTTTAATGAAGGAGATGACGAGAATAATTTATTTCTACGTCTCCAGACCAGTGCTCCAGTGACCAATCAAGTCACCGTGATTATCAAAACCGTAGACGGTTCTGCTAAAGGTGGAGAAGACTTTGAAATATTAGACAATGTCCCGGTTGTTTTCGAACCTGGGGAGCAACTCAAAGAATATAGAATGAAAGTCTTCGGCGATGAAGACTTCGAAACCAATGAAGAATTTAAAGTAGAGATTGTAGATGCAGGAGGCATTGCTATCTCCAAAGGAAGTGCAACGATTGGCTTACTCAATGATGACCAATCCATCTCCAATGT